>JALONX010000739.1 GCA_025454695.1 Chloroflexaceae bacterium | reverse complement strand
AAAACCGTTCTGCCCGAAGCCGATATTGCGCATTACCAGGCGGAATTTGAGCGGCTGCTGGCCGAACTTGAAGCGGCCCACCACGCCACCCACCTCCCCGATGCGCCCACCGCCCGCCCCGCCCTCAGCGATCTGCTGGTGCGGCTGCGGCTGGCCCATGCGGGACTCAGGGCGTAGCCGGGGCAATTGCAAATTGTAGATTGCAGATTGGCTAGCGACTCGTCTTCCACGTTCTTTCGCGTAGGATTTCTACTGGCACGGCTGTTGCAAACCTCCCGCCATGCGCAACATTGCGCTGTAAAGATTGACTGAAACATCGCGTACAACGCATTGCAATGCTGATTTAATCTGAAATCTGCAATCAGTCAATCTGCAATTTGCTACAACGGGAGGAACAACAATGAGCGGCAAGAACCGAATCAACAAAGACCACTACACCCAGGATGGCAAGGTGCTGCGGGGCAAAGGCGACCTGCTGCAAGAGCAGGACAAGCAGGAGTTGAGCCGCACCGAGGCCGAGATTGCCAGCGGGGCTGCGGCTCAGCGCGGACGCAACAAGCGCAAGCAGGAGGCCAACAGCGACCCGCTGATTGACACCAGCATCTTACACCGCGATGATGAGAACGAGGCGGAGTAAACAGAACCAAGCACCGGGCCTGCCCTGAGGCCCCCCTGAGCTTGTCGAAGGGCTTGTCGAAGGGAACCGAGAACCGCAAGCGATGAACGATGAGCGATGAGTCTACATCGTTCATCGTTCATCGTTCATCGTTATCATGCTGCTGATTCCGGTCTGCCAACTGCCAACTGTTCCTTTGCGGCTTTGCGCCTTTGCGAGAGTTTTTGCATGTGGTACACTTCACCGCATGAATCTCACCATCCCCGAACTGGCCCTGGTGCTGCTGGTTGGCCCTTCTGGCTCAGGCAAAAGTACCTTTGCCCGCCGCCACTTCAAACCCACCGAGGTCATCTCCTCGGACGCCTGCCGGGGGCTGGTGGCCGACGATGAGAATGACCAGAGCGCAACCAATGACGCCTTCGAGGTGCTGCACTTCATCGCCCGCAAACGGCTGCAGGCGGGCCGGTTGACCGTGATTGATGCGACGAATGTGCAGCCGGAGGCGCGCAAACCGCTGCTGGCCCTGGCCCGCGAATGCCACGTTTTGCCGGTCGCTATCGTCTTTAATCTGCCGGAGGAGCTGTGCCACGAGCGCAACCGCCAGCGGCCTGACCGCGACTTTGGCCCCCATGTGGTGCGGCGGCAGCGGCAAGACATGCGCCGTTCGCTGGGCGGGCTGCAACGGGAGGGCTTCCGCTACATCTACACGCTGGACTCAGCGGAGCAGGTGGACGCTGCCAGCATCACCCGCCAGCGCCTCTGGACAGACCGGCGCGACGAACACGGCCCCTTCGACATTATCGGCGACATTCACGGCTGCTACGATGAACTAACCGAACTGCTCGCCAACCTCGGCTACATGCCCCAGCCGGGCGACGGTTCCGACGACCCGGCCTGGGTTCACCCCGCCGGGCGCACAGCGGTCTTTCTGGGTGATCTGGTGGATCGGGGGCCAAAGGTGGTGGAGGTGCTGAAGCTGGCCATGGCAATGGTCGCCGCTGGCACTGCCCTGGCCGTGCCCGGCAACCACGATGAGAAACTGTTGCGCAAGTTGCGCGGGCGCGACGTGAAAATCAGCCACGGCATGGCCGAAACGCTGGCCCAGCTTGAGCAGACCGATGCCTCCTTTCAACGACAACTGGAACGCTTTCTCGATGGGCTGGTGAGCCACTTCGTGCTGGACGACGGCAAACTGGTGGTGGCCCATGCGGGCATGCGGGCCGATTTGCAGGGGCGGGCTTCGGAGCGGGTGCGCACCTTCGCGTTGTATGGCGAGACCAGCGGCGAGACCGATGAGTTTGGCCTGCCCATCCGCTATAACTGGGCCGCCGACTACCGGGGCAAGGCGATGGTGGTCTACGGCCACACCCCCGTGCCCGCCCCGGAATGGCTCAACAACACCATTAATATTGACACCGGCTGCGTTTACGGCGGGCGACTCACGGCGCTGCGTTACCCGGAACGAGAGCTGGTGAGCGTGCCCGCCCGGGCCACCTACGCCGAGCCACTGCGTCCCCTTCAGGCCGGGCCTGGCCCGCTCAGCGCCCAGCAACAACACGATGACCTGCTCGACATTGACGATGTGATCGGCAAGCGCCTGGTTGAAACCAGCCTCTACGGACGGGTCACCGTGCGCGAGGAGCAGGCCACCGCAGCGCTGGAGGTGATGAGTCGCTTTGCGGCCAACCCGAAATGGCTGCTCTACCTGCCGCCCACCATGTCGCCTTCGGAAACGAGCAAGCAGCCGGGCCTGCTGGAACACCCGGCAGAAGCGTTCGCCTACTTCCGCAACCAGGGCCTGGGCCAGGTGCTGTGCGAAGAAAAGCACATGGGCAGCAGGGCGGTGGTGGTGCTCTGCCGCGACGAGGAAGCCGCCCGCCAGCACTTCGGCGTGGTGGACGAAGGGATTGGCATTGTCTACACCCGCACCGGGCGGCGCTTCTTCACCGACGCCGCGCTGGAAGGGGCGTTTCTGGCCCGGCTGCGCGATGGGGCGACCGAGGCCGGGCTGTGGGAGGAACTCAACAGCCCCTGGCTGCTGCTCGACTGCGAACTGATGCCCTGGAGCGCCAAAGCCCAGGAACTGCTGCGTTCCCAGTACGCCGCCGTGGGAGCCGCCGCCCGCGCCGCCTTTCCGCCCACCATCGCCGCCCTGGACGCAGCAGCGGCCCGTGGTTTAGACGTGGCCAGTCTGTGGGCGTGGAACGGCGAGCGCCAGGCCATGACCGAAGCCTATGTCGAGAGCTACCGCCGCTACTGCTGGCCCGTACACGGGCTAGACGACCTGCGGCTCGCGCCGTTTCACCTGCTGGCCAGCGCCGGGGCCGTGCATGTGGACAAGCCCCACCAGTGGCACATGGCGGCGCTGGCCCGGCTCGCTGCCGCCGATCCTGGGCTGCTCGTTGCCACCGCCACATGCACGGTTGAGTTGAACGACCCGGCCAGCGAGGCGGCGGCGATTGCCTGGTGGGAAGAACTGACCGGGCGGGGTGGCGAAGGCATGGTGGTGAAACCCGCCGACTTTATCGCCCGTGGGCCAAAGGGTCTGGTGCAGCCCGCCGTGAAGTGCCGAGGGCGCGAGTATCTGCGCATCATCTACGGGCCGGAATACACCGCCCCCAGCAACCTGGAACGGCTGCGGCAGCGGGGCCTGGGGGCAAAGCGCGGGCTGGCCCTGCGGGAGTTCGCCCTTGGGGTTGAGGGGCTGGAACGCTTTGTGCGGGGCGAGCCGCTACGCCGCGTGCATGAATGTGTCTTCGCCGTGCTGGCCCTGGAAAGCGAGCCGGTTGATCCCCGGTTGTGAGTGGTAACCGGAGAGTGACGAGTGCCTGACGGCAGACCGGAGACGGGAGACCGATGACCGGAGCCAGTGGATTGACGATTGACGATTGACGATTGACGATTGACGATTGTCTGGTTTACGCAGTCCGTTTCACGTTTCACGGCTTACGCAGCACGCAGTACGCAGTACGGATTACGCAGTACACAGTCCGTTTCACGTTTCACGTTTCACGGCTTACGGATTACGTAGTACACACCCACCGCCCGGCGAGTGACCTGGGCTATTTGCTGGCGAAGAACCCGGCGCGGCTGCAAACCTTTAGCCTGACGGCGGGCCAGGCGCATGTGTTTTACCCGGAGGCGAGCGACGAGCGTTGCACGGTGGCTCTGCTGCTGGAGCTTGACCCGGTGGGGCTGGTGCGGGGGCGGGGCGAGGGCAGCGGCCCGCTCGACCAGTATGTCAACGACCGGCCCTATGTGGCTTCGTCGTTTCTCAGCGTGGCCATCGCCGAGGTGTTTGGCACGGCCCTTAATGGCCGCAGCCGCGAACGGCCCGACCTGGCCGCCGCGCCCATCCCGCTGGAAGTTCATCTGCCTGCCCTGCCTGCCCAGGGCGGGGCCGAGGTGGTGCGGCGGCTCTTTGCGCCGCTGGGCTACAGCGTCAACGTTGTGGAACACCTGCTTGACCCGACGGTGCCAGCGTGGGGCCTGAGTCGGGTCGTTTCGCTGACGCTGAGCCACACCCTGCGCCTGGCCGACATGCTGACCCATCTGTATGTGTTGATTCCAGTGCTGGACGCCAATAAACACTACTACTTCGGCGACGACGAGATCGAAAAACTGCTGCAACGGGGCGGGGGCTGGCTGGCCAGCCACCCGGAGCGGGAGCTGATCACCGGGCGCTACCTCAAGCGGCGGCGGCTGGTGCAAACGGCCCTGGAACGGCTGCTGGCGGAGGAGGCGGGCGACAGGGAGGAAGGGAGCGAAACAGACTCACCGGACGACGCG
>JALONX010000069.1 GCA_025454695.1 Chloroflexaceae bacterium | reverse complement strand
GTTGTAGGGAAACACGATGTCACTCGGTCAAAAAATAGGACGACTCCGGCAGGAACGGGGCCTTACGTTGCAGGAAGTGTCGGATGGTTCGGGCCTGACGCCTTCATTTTTGAGCCGCTTGGAGCGAGATAAGGTTAACATTTCGGTTGCGAACTTGCGCAAGCTGGCCATGTTTTTTAGCGTGCAGATGACCTATTTTTTTGACGGTGAAGACAACCAGCAGACGGGCCAGGTGGTGCGGCTAGCCGAGCGTATCAAACTCAGTTTGGACGAAGCACCAGTGCAGGTCTACTCCATCCTGCCGCCAAATGGCGAACTCGAAGCCCGTCTGATGGAAGCTGTGCCCGGCAGCAGCCAGCAGGGCTTCTCCAACACCGGCGGCCAGATGGTCTACGTGCTGAATGGCCACCTGCGCTACCAGCTCGGTGAGCAAGAATACACCCTCGAACCAGGCGACACCCTTTTCTACCGCGATGATGTGGCCACCAACTGGGTCAACGTTGGTGACTCTCCGGCGATGTTGCTCACCGTCAGTGCCATGAATGGCCGCGACGATCGGTAGAGCGCGGCAATTTCCCAACAAGGTACCGCAGCGGCAGCCGTGATGCTGAGACCGCCGTCTCATTCACCTGGCTGGTGCTGCGGTTTTGTGTGTCACAATGTCTTCTTCTATTACTACAGTTGAACCAGGCCAACCTCCCACCGCTGGTGGGCCACCCCGTTTGCCTGGTATTACGCCGCGACGGGTTGCGCGCTGGGCGCTGGTGGCGCTGCTGCTGTACATCATCTGGTGGCTGCTGTCGCCAGCGCTTTCGGCCCTTATTCCCTTCATTGTTGGCATTGTCCTGGCCTACCTGATTTTGCCGCTGGTGAATCGGCTCGACCAGGCAATGCCACGCTGGCTGGCGATTCTGCTGGTGTACATGGCTGGGATCGTGGTGATCAGTGGTGTGGTGGGCTACCTGGTGCCGCTGCTGGTAGATCAGATCACACAGCTGATTCGCCTCATTCCGAGCTTGCAAGAGCTGCAAGCAACCAGCAACCGCTGGCTCGACCAGTATCAGCAGACGATTGCCTCTATTCCGCCTGCCCTGCGCGAACCGCTCGAAAATGCTATCAACCAGGCCATTCGTTCCCTCCAGAGCAACATCACCTCCATCGCCCAGAATGTGGGCACGCTGTTGCTGAGCAACACGATAAGCCTGGTTTCGACGGTTGCTACCACCGTTGGCTTTGTGCTGGGCTTTCTTCTGGTGCCATTCTGGCTCTTCTATGTGCTCATGGATCAGCGCAACGGACTCAAGGCCCTGGATAATCTGATTGCGCCACGGATTAGAGCCGATTTCTGGGCCGTCGCTACCATTATTGACCGCGTGCTGAGCAACTACGTGCGTGGGCAACTCTTTCTGGGGCTAGTAGTGGGGAGCGCCGCTGGCCTGGGCCTGCTGGTGCTCAACATGTTCGGCTTTCGGGTGGACTATATTCTGCTGCTAGCCGTAATCGCTGGTATCACCGAACTGATCCCCGTGATCGGCCCTATCATTGGCGCTATCCCGGCGATTGTGCTGGGCTTCCTGGACTCACCAACGACCGGGGTTGCCGTCCTGATCCTCTACATCCTCATCCAACAGCTGGAAAACCACCTGCTGGTGCCGCGCATCGTGGGCGACGCGGTAGACATTCACCCGGCCATTTTGATGGTGCTGCTGGTGGTGTATGCTCAGGCCTTTGGTCTGATTGGTGCGATCATCTCGGCCCCACTGTCCGCCGTTGTGCGCGATGTGTTTGTGTATATCTACGGTCGCTTGAGCGAGCCGCCTAAACCTGCCGGGCTGCTGCCAGGCAAACATGGCGAGCAAGACGCCCGCCAGGCCGAAGCCGCCAAGCCGCCCCACGACCAGCCAGTTTCAGTGCCACCCGCCACCGTGCCACCCGCCACAGCGCCGCCCGCCACAGCGCCGCCCGCCGGTGGCGATGGGCACAACGTCGCCCCGCTGCCCGACATTGCCATGACCGTGCCGCCCGCAGCGCCCCGTGTGGATGGTGGGAAAGAGTGAGATCGAGTCTTCGATGAAACCCTGCCTCCCATTGTCAGACCTGACAGGTGCCGCACTATCGGTCTTCCGCATGCTGAGGCTGTTTGCGCGGCACCTGTCAGGTCTCTGCATGGATACAATGCACCAGAGCAAACACATGTGACGGAACAGGGCCAGTCGGTGCGGGGGTAAGTTCATCACAACCGTTCCTGAACAGCCCGTTTCACGTCCGCAATGTAAAAAACGGCAGCCAACTGGCTGCCGTTTTTTATTACTGGTGTATCTTAATTTTTATGCGTTGAAGTTGAAGATGCGACGGCGCACCCGCAGCGGGCGGCGGGCTGTGCCCTTCGGGTGGTGTGGGTCAAGCTCCAGCAGGCGGCGGCGCTCCCGCAGGCTCTTGCCGGTGAACAGCCCACCCACAAACTGGGTAATATCCCGCAGCGAGGCCATTTTGTCGGCCATCGCCAGCACCCAGCCTTCGCGGGTGGTGGGCCGGGGGCCGCCCAGCGGGTACATGTGGCTGATAATCGCCTGGGAGACCTGCTCTGGCTCACCCAACTCGTCGCGGGCCACCTGAGCCGCAATCGCGCCGTGGGTACGCAGCGTGCCTTTGCGCGAGTCGATATCATGCAGAATAGCCGCTCGCACACAGGTGCGCCGGTCTGCGCCGAGGATGGGGGCGAGCCGGTAGGAATAGCGCGCCGAGCGCATGAGATGGTCATATTTGGGGATACTGTGATGCATGTGGTTGCGCATCTCACTCACGCGGGGGTGATCCAGCAAGTCCTCAATGATGGCGCGATCCATCAACAAGCCTCCTCGAAACAGCGGTACATTTGAACAATACCTTAACGTTATACCACTGCTAGAAAATATGGTCAACCATACAACGGTACCAGCATCAAATAGTTCTTTTCATAAACAAAATGGGGAAGTTCCCGGCAACAACGGGGAATGTTTCCCTGCTATATGGCGGCATCCTGCCCTTACAATCCTGCCCCGTTTCCGCTACACTACGATCTGTACCCCGCGTTTTTTGTGCTACACAACTATGATAAACGGTGGCCAGTAGCGCCACTCGCTGTAGAGGAGTGTTTCAATGAGCTTCTTTGACAACTTGTTTGGCAAGAAGAAGGAACAACCACAAACCAACGGCCCGGTTCGCTTTGGCTCGCAGCCCATGGGGTCGCTCACGCCTGGTGGTGCAGCGGCACTGAACTATGACCAGGCGATGCACCGCTACGACACCTTTATGCAGAAGGCGTCGCCACAGCAGATTGAGCAGGCCCACGCTGAAGCATTTGCCAAAATGTCCCCCGACGAGCGGCGTCAGGTCTATGAGTCGCTCAGTGCCCAGCTCTCGCCGTTTGAGCGCATGTCGTTTCAGGGCGACCCGACCGACCCCAACCTGCTGGCCCGCATGGCGGCAAAGCTGGAAACCCGCACGCCAGGCACCATGTCGCGCACCTTCGGCAAGCAGAGCCACGGGCGCGGCTTCGGCGGCGGCATGGGTGGCATGATGGGTGGCATCCTCGGCGGCATCGTCCTTGGCGTGATTACCGGGATGATTGCGGGGGCTATTTTTGAAGAACTGGGCGAGGCTTTCTTCGGCGAAGAGATGCTGCCCGAAGAAGCTGCGGCAGCTATGGAAGACCCGGCGGGCTACGCCGAAGAAACCGCCAGTGATTTCGGCGGCGACTTCGGCGGCGGCGATTTCGGCGGCGGCGATTTCGGCGGCGAGTTCTAAGATTTTTACCGCGCAGAACGCGGAGCAGTTTTACCGCCGAAACCGCCAAGGACGCCGCGTGATTTTTAAGAATCTCTGCGTTCTTGGCGCTCTCGGCGGTGAGACTTCAGCCTCGCCGCTTGTTCTCGCGCCCCATTTGTAGAAAGGTAGAGACGCTTCTAACCTAATCCACCATTTCCTCAATCCCCCGCGTACACATCCCCAACTTCTGCCGAGACGCCCCCAGCGGGCGTCTCTACCTTTTTCTGGCCGGACGAGCGTGGTACAATGCTACTATGCTGCAAACGACTACAAGGCCGATCTTCCGCCTGCGCCGCCTGGGCATGCTGCCCTACGCCCAGGCCTGGGAACTGCAACGCCAGCTGGTGGCGGCCCGTTCGGCGGGGCAGGTTGAAGATACACTGCTGCTGCTTGAACATCCGCCCACCATCACCCTGGGCAACAAGGCCGACCGGGCCAACATTCTTGTGCCGCCCGAAGAACTGGCCCGCCGTGGCGTAGCGCTGGTGGAAACCGACCGGGGCGGCGATGTGACCTACCATGCGCCAGGGCAACTGGTGGGCTATCCCATTCTCAAGCTGTCGCGCCACGGCGGCGATGTGGGCTGCTACGTGCGCAATGTTGAGGAGGTGATCATCCGCGTGCTAGCCAGCTACGGCCTCACAGGCGAACGGCTGCCGGGGCTGACGGGGGTGTGGGTGGAGGATTGCCGATTGCCGATTGCAGATTGCAGATTGACCGGAGAAAACAGAACCGAGAACCAAGAACCAAGAACCGACTCATCGCTCAGCAATGCATTTAATCGTCAAGCGTCAATCGTTAATCCAAAATCCAAAATCCAAAATCCAAAATTGGAAAAGGTCGCCGCTATCGGCGTCAAGCTCAGCGCCAGCGGTGTGACTTCGCATGGCTTTGCCCTGAATGTGTGCCCGGACATGGGCGGCTTTGCCCAGATTGTGCCCTGCGGCATCCGTGATCGTGGTGTTACCTCGCTAGAGCAGCTCCTCGGCACAGCCCCGCCAATGGACGAAGTGGCGGCACGAGTTGTGGCGACGTTTGAAGAGGTGTTTGGGGTGGTGCTGCGGGATGAAGCTCTGCTTTGACGAAGGTGTGCCAGGGGCCGCTAGATGTCGTACACGATTGAATTGAGTGCTGACTCAAAACACGATATTCAGGCACTGCGAGCCTTTGAGCGACGTAAAGTGCTGGAGGCGATAGAACTCTATTTGCGCCACGAACCAGCACGAGAAAGCCAGAGTCGCATTAAACGCTTGCGTGAGTTGTCACACCCTCAATACCGTTTGCGCGTTGATGACATTCGTGTCTTTTATGATATTGTAGATGAAACGGTTGAGATTATTGCGGTAGTGGCCAAACCTGATGCTGCTGCATGGCTGGCTCGTGAAGGCGTAGCAGAAATACCAGATACAACGCCAGGCGAGGAGGAGTAAACCAATGAAGACAGTGACTATTGCTGACCTGCAACGGGATGTGACTCATTATCTGGAACTCGCTGAGGGCGAGGATATGGTAATCTTGAACAATGGCAAACCAGTGGGAATACTACGTGGTATTGCTGATGATGATGATTTATTCGATTATGAGTTTGAGCAAGACCCACGTTTTCTTGAACGGGTCAAGCGTACACGGGCACAATTTCGGGCCGGGGGTGGCATTCGTCTAGAAGATCTACGAGATGAACTGCTGAACGAAACAGATAAAGTGCCCTAGTATGCAACAATTAAAGGCGACCTGTGGTACGATACAAAGAGACGTTGAGCCTGGAAAGATTGGAATATGGCTGAATTTATTCCGCTGACCTCGGTCAGCACGCCCGATACAACCCCCGCCGCCCCGCCGCGCCCGCGCCGCCCCGAGTGGCTCAAGGCCCGTGCGCCCAGCGGCGAAAACTATCACGATGTCGCCCGGCTGATGCGTGAGAAGGGCCTGCACACGGTCTGCGAGGAGGCCCGCTGCCCCAACATCGGCGAATGCTGGAGCCACCGCACGGCCACCTTTTTGCTGCTGGGCGACACATGCACTCGTGGCTGCCGCTACTGCGCCATTGGCAAGGGCAAACCTAAGCCGGTGGATGAGGCCGAACCGGAGCGCATCGCCGACTCGGTGGCCCACCTCAAGCTGCGCTACGTGGTGATGACTTCGGTCAACCGTGATGACCAGGCCGACGGCGGCGCACACATCTTTGCCCGCAGCATTCAGCTCATCCGTGAGCGCACACCTGAGTGCAAGATCGAAGTGCTGATCCCCGACTTCGACGGCAACTGGGACGCACTACAGATGGTGCTGGAAGCCCGCCCCGACGTGTTGAACCACAACATCGAAACCGTGCCGCGCCTCTTCCGCCGCTTTCGCCCCCGCGCCCGCTTCGAGCAGAGCCTGGAGCTGCTGGCCCGTGCCCGCGCCTTCGACGCCAACTTGCCGACCAAAAGCGGCATGATGGTGGGGGCAGGTGAAACCAACGCCGAGGTGCTGGAGGTGCTGGATGCGTTGCGCCGCAGCGATGTGAATATCGTCACCATCGGTCAATATCTCGCGCCAGAAAGTGACTACTGGCCGATTGACCGCTATGTGACGCCCGCCGAATTTGCCATGTTTAAGGACGAAGGGCTGAAGCGGGGCTTTCGCCATGTGGAAAGTGGCCCACTCGTTCGCAGCAGCTACCACGCCCACAACCACGTCGGCCTGCCGCAACACTAACGCCGCCCAAAATTTTAGCTCTCGCAAAGCCGCAAAGGCGCAAAGGAATAGCAAATGCACGTTCATTCGCAGTCCTTTGTGAGCTTTGCGCCTTTGCGAGAGTCTTTTCTGACAATATTCACCACTGCGAGAACCTGTGTTGTTGCATCTGGTTCTCAGAGGGCGAACCTTGTGTTCGCCCCTACTCGATTCTGACATGCGCCATTTATACCTTCATATTCCCTTTTGTGCCCGCCGCTGCTCCTACTGCGACTTCAACACCTACGCCAACATGGAAGACCGCATCGAGGCCTATGTGCAGGCGCTGTGTGATGAGCTGCGCATGCTTACGGCTGACCGGGGACGAGAGACCGAAGACCGGGGCCAGGCAGGTGAAATGACTTTTCTGCCCGGTTCGGCTTCGGTCTCCGGTCTCCGGTCGTCGGTCTTTTTTGGCGGCGGCACCCCCAGCATGCTCACCCTCGATCAATTCGAGCGGGTGCTGGCGGCGGCAGAAAGGCTTGTGCCGCTGGCCGGGGCGGAGGTGACGATTGAGGCCAACCCTGGCTCGGTGCTGGGCAACGACACGCCCGCGCTGGAGTATCTGCGCGGCCTGCGCGCCCTTGGCATCAACCGCCTCAGCTTTGGCGTGCAGAGCCTGCACGATCCGACGCTGCGCATTCTCGGGCGGACGCACAACGCCGCCGACGCCCGCCGTTGCCTGGAAACCGCCCGCGAGGCTGGCTTCGATAACATCAATCTCGACTTTATGTTTGGCCTGCCCGGCCAGAGCCAGCAGCAGTGGGAAGCGACGCTGGACGAAATCGTCACCTGGGGCGCTGATCATTTCTCGCTCTACTCGCTGATTCTGGAGGAAAAGACGCCGCTCTACGCCCAGGTGCTGGGGGGCCGCGTCTCTGTTCCCGACGACGATGCCACCGCCGCCATGTACGAAGCCGCCATGGGTCGCTTTGCCGCCGCTGGCTATGTGCAGTATGAGATTAGCAACTGGGCACAACAGTTAGCAGCTAGCAGTTTGCAGTCGGCAGTCAGCGGGTCGGAACTGCAAACTGCAAACTGGCAACTGCAAACTGTGAAGGTGTGCCATCACAACCTGGCCTACTGGTACAACCTGGATTACCTGGCGGCGGGGGCCGGGGCGCACGGCCACGTCTATCCGCAGCGCTACCACGACATTCTGGGAATTGACGATTATATTCGGGCGGTGCGGGCCGGGCAGCGCCCCCTGGCCGAGGTGGTGGATTTGAGCCATGCCGACCTGTGCGCCGAAACGATGTTTATGGGCCTGCGCCTCAACAGCGGCGTGAGTCGCGCCCATTTCCTGGCCCGCTGCGGCGCGGCCCTTGATGCAACCTACGGCAAGACGTTGGCTGAACTGGTTGGCCTGGGCCTGCTCGCCGACGACGGCGACTCCGTCCGGCTTACCGCCCAGGGGCGCATGCTGGGCAACCAGGTGTTTGAGCGATTCGTGTGAAGAGCGACCGGAGACTGACGATTGACCGGAGGCCGTGCGATTACTCGATTGACGATTGACGATTGACCGGCGTGTGAATTACGCAGTACGTAGCACGCAGTACGCTTCACATATCCACTTTTTGAGCATGGAAATCTACATGAACGACCACTATTCTGCATGGCAGCGGCTAGCCCCGCTAGGGTTGCTGCTGATTGGCACGGGGGTGAGCATTGTTGGCGAGGCGACCCTGCGCAAGGGCCGGGGCGAGGGTTGGGTGGTGCTGGGCACCGTGGGCCTGTGCGTGCTGAACGCTGGCGTTGCCGTGTTTGGCGATGCGGTGAAGCAGCGGGCGCTGTATGAGTTGCGCATGGAAAGTTGAGCATTGTGAGTTGTCCTGAGTTAGTTCAGGGGCAAACAGCGCCCAGAGGATCGCAAATACACGTACATCAACCCTCCCTTTGCGGCTTTGCGGCTTTGCGAGAGCCAACAATCCGTCTGGCACATGTTTTGCTTCTTCATAGTACGAGCCATTTGTGAAATGAAGGAGCAGACCCGATGACGAATACATTGTTTGGTAACAGTGCGACCAACGAGCAGGCAGCCCAGTTTGTGCGTCAGCAAGTCGAAAAATATCCGCTGCTGGCCGTGGCCGGGGCGGTGGCGGCGGGGTTTGTGTTAGGTTCCACAGAGGAGAACAGCCCGAACCAGCGCCGACTGCCCGGTGGTGCAGAAGCCCGCCGCATGTTGCAAGGCGCGGCCATGGCCGCCGTCACTGGCCTGGTGCGCCAGGCCCTGCGCCAACAGCCAGGCAGCAGCGGTGGAGCGACCGCGCCGATGCAGTCACCTCGTTCTTCCGAGCAGCATTATAGCCAGGCGGAAGGCCGCCACTTTAACCCGAATGCACCCTTTGCGCCCCAGCCCCAGCCCGCCGCGCCCCAGCAAACCAGCACCGCTCCCAACAATTCGTGGAACACCGGTGCTGGCGAGGCGGCCCTGGGCTTCGACTCACCGCCCATCACCAGTAGCGACATTTCAAACCCGGAGACTGAGGGCGTGGAGCACCTGGAACCCTACTACCCGCCCGGTGGTGCGCCCGACGGCGGCATGCGGCGGCGCTACGACAAGGAGTAGGCCAGGCCAAAGCAGCTGTTTTTAGCAAGCAGAAACGTGAAGGGTGAAACGTGGTTTTTATCACGTTTCACCCTTCACGTTTTACGTTTCCACATGTGGGAAACGCGAGCATTGAACCTCAGCTCCAGTAGAACGCAAACACCAGCACCAGCATTAGCCCGGCGATGGCGACGGTGCTGCCCACCAGAATCGCAATATCCCGTAACTCTTTGTCCTGCAACCATTCTGGCAACATCATTGGCTCCTCGTGGCATAAGCGAAACGGCGTGAGTCCTCGGTTCTGAGCCGTTCTCTACTGTTATTGTACCCCCTGCGTCACATTTTGTCACGTAGCGAACAAAACAAAACGAGCAAGGGTCTAAGCAACGTTAGCAAGTCATCCACAAATGACCCAGATCACACAGATAAAGCTTCTCCAATCTGCGTAATCTGTGCAATCTGCGGATGAAAAAAGACTTGCACTTGCCCTGCATTAAAAAAGCAGAGACGCTGAGTTGCCCTTTCAACTCTACGCCTCTGCGTTAAACACAAACGTCTCTGCGCAAAACTTACGCCTCGGTGTTTTGCTTTTTGCGCATGCGCTCGGCTTCCGCCAGCAGTTTTTTGCGATCCTGCACGCTGAAGGCATCGGCAGCCGTGCTACGCCAGTTTTCCTGTTCTTCCCATGCCCACTGTCCGGCTTCGGTCGTAATCCAGCGGGGGGCTTTCGACGTGTACTTGACGGTTGCCATCGTGTTTCTCCTTGAAACTTACAATATTTGTTTACTATACTGCTTTGAGTTACGCTCGTGTTCAGCTATACACATCACACTAGCACGGTTGAATGAACAACCGCTATGCGTTATGCCTGTTGCAGCTGAGTTTCTGTTCATTTCGGTGCAAAGCCTGGGCAGGTCTTGTGCTGCATTTCACAAGTATGCCACATGTTGGCGCACATTGGTAGGGGAGTTTTTCACTTCTCGTGATGCCAAATGTGTGGCACAATAGAGTTTAAGATTTCCACTGCTTCAGATTTCCGTCAGCATGCAAGGGGTGTAGCGATGAAGCTTTCAACCGCTGTGAACCAGAAGATAGACCGGAATGCCCGTGAGTTGCGGCTGGCTGCCGAAGTGCCGCCGAGCCTGCCGCCAGAAACGCTTGCCGCGCTGGAGGGTATCCAGCGGCGGGTATTGTGGCTGGCCACGTTGATGGTGCATCACGCCAATAATGTGCGGCCCAACCCAGACGGCACCAAGGTGGGCGGGCACCAGGCGTCGTCGGCCTCGATGGTGACGATTATGACGGCGCTCTACTTCCACTTTTTGCAGCATGGTGACCGGGTGGCGGTGAAGCCGCATGCCTCGCCGGTGTTTCATGCGATTCAGTTCCTCCTGGGCCAGTTGCCCCAGTCCTACCTCACTACCTTGCGCGAGTTTGGCGGTTTGCAGGCCTACCCCAGCCGCACCAAAGACCGCGATCCGGTTGATTTTTCCACTGGCTCGGTGGGGCTGGGTGCGGTGGCCCCGGCCTTTGCGGCCCTGGCGCATCGTTATGCTAAAGCCCATTTTGGCAGCGTCTCCTCGCGGCGCTTTTTTGCCCTGGTGGGCGATGCCGAACTGGACGAGGGCAACGTCTGGGAGGCCATCCTCGACCCGGCCCTGGAAGGGCTGGAAAACCTGGTCTGGATTGTTGATCTTAACCGCCAGAGCCTCGATCGGGTCGTGCCCGGCATTCGGGCTGCCCACCTCAAGCGGCTGTTTGCCAACAGCGGCTGGCGCGTGCTGGAAGCGAAATATGGGCGGCGACTCCAGACGCTGTTCAACCGGCCCGGCGGCGCGAGCCTGCGGCGGCGGATTGACGAGATGAGCAACGAAGAGTACCAGGCCCTCATTCGCCTGCCCGGTGCCGAGTTGCGCCCGCGCCTGATTCTGCTCGATGGCGCGGTACATCCCGAGTTGGCCGCCGTGTTGAATGAGGTGCCTGACGCCGATTTGCCCGCCGTGCTGGCCAACCTTGGCGGCCACGACCTGGAAGAACTGTTGGCGACGCTGAACCAGGTGGATGAGGAGCCACGCCGCCCGACCATCATTTTTGCCTACACCATCAAGGGCTGGGGCCTGCCGATTGCGGGCCATCCATTGAACCACTCCATGCTGCTTTCGGCAGAACAGATTGAGCTGGTGCGTGAAGCCCTTGGCATTGCTCAGGGCCACGAATGGGACGGCTTCGCACCAGACTCACGGGAGGGCAGGTTGTGTGCCACGGCAGCAGAGCGGCTGTTTCCGCAGACCACAGACCGCAGACCGGAGATCGAGGCCAGCAGGCAGCAGGCAGATGTTGTGGCGCAAGCGATTCCTGACGATGTTGCTTTGCCAAGGACGGGCAGTTCGAGCACGCAGGAGGCGTTTGGCCGCTTTCTGTTGCGCGTGAGCGACGTGCCCGGCCTGCGCGAGCGGGTTGTCACCACCTCGCCCGACGTGTCGGCTTCTACCAACCTGGCGGGCTGGATCAACAAGACGGCGGTGTTTTCGCCGGAGGAACACCCTGACTACGACACCGAAGCCTACAAGCTGCTGAAGTGGAAACGCGGGCCGAGCGGCCAACATGTGGAACTGGGTATCTCGGAGATGAACCTCTACATGCTGCTGGGCATGTTTGGCCTTTCGGCGGAGCTGTGTGGGCAACACCTTATTCCCATCGGCACCGTTTACGATCCATTTGTGTGCCGGGGGCTAGATGCGCTGATTTATGGCGTCTATTCTGGCTCGAAGTTTATCTTCGCCGGGACGCCCTCCGGCGTGACGCTATCGCCCGAAGGCGGGGCACACCAGTCGGCAGTAACGCCCTCGCTGGGCATGGAGTTGCCCAACCTGAACTACTACGAACCCTGTTTTGCTCAGGAGGTCAGCTGGATGCTGCTGGAGGCGCTGGCCCACTGCTGCGACCGGGCCAATGGCCGGGCCAGTTACCTACGCCTTTCCACCAGGCCGATTGACCAGGAACTGCTGCAACCGGCCATGCAACGGCTGGGTGCAGCGGAACTGCGGCGGCAGGTGCTGGCGGGTGGCTACCGGCTGGCGGAAGGGGCGACGGCGGCAGGTTCTGGTGCGCCGGTGGTGCAGCTTGCAACCAGTGGTACACTAGTACCAGAAGCACTGGCGGCGGCGGCCTACCTCCAGCGCGAGGGCGTGGCGGCGAATGTGCTGAACATCACCAGCCCCCGGCGGCTGTTTGAAAGCTGGCAGGCGGGGCGACAGACTCAGCTGCGTGGTGGTCAGGCCGCCGAGCCGTTCCCATGGCTTATCCCGGCGGGCGAGCGCCGCGCCCCCATTGTCACCGTGCATGATGCGGCTTCCCACGGGCTGGCTTGGCTTGGCAGTGTGCATGGTGCGCCGCTCACCGCGCTAGGCGTAGACAAGTTTGGCCAGTCTGGTAGCCGGGCCGATCTCTATCGCTATGTCGGGATTGACACCGAAAGCATCATCGCGGCGGCGTTTGCAGCGGTGGATCCGTGAAACGTGAAACGTGAAACGTACTGCGTATTGCGTATTGCGTACTGCGTACTGCGTAATTAGTCTGTATACAACGTCTGCTCATAGGAAGTCTCGTTGTCACCCCGACCGCAGGGAGAGGTCTTCAGCGCATTCAATGCAGATTCCTCCCTGCGGTCGGGATGACAAAGTTTTGCAAAATGCGTAATTTCTACGGCCTTATTCAGTGAGTAATTTTTAGTTTTCATTTCTTCGCCTGCTTGGCGTGCTCGGCGGTGAAAAATTGTGTGCTCGGCGGTGAGTAAACTATGAAACCTGCACCAACCTGGGCCGATGCGTTTGTGAGCATGGTGAATGCGGCGGTGGGCGATTACCTGCACGGGCGGGGTAACGGTCTGCACATCCCCATGGCTTTCTACCAGCACAATCGGCCCTTGCCGCTGACGACGGCGGCGCTGGCCCAGGCTTGCCCGAATGCCACGGCGAAGGTCTGTGTGCTGGTGCATGGGCTGGGCTGCACCGAGGGCATCTGGCATTTTGGCAAGCGGGGTGGCTGCGATCCACAGCTTTCCTACGGCAGCATGCTTCAGGCCGACGGTGGCTATACGCCGCTGTATGTGCGCTACAACACGGGCCTGTCGCTGGAGGCTAATGGGCAACACCTGGACTCGTTGCTGCAAGGGCTGCTTGAGCTGTACCCGCTGCCAATTAAGGAACTGCTGCTGATCGGCCACAGCATGGGTGGGCTAGTGCTTCGCCACGGCTGCGGGCGAGGTGTGCAGCGGGGCGCGGCCTGGGCGGAGTTGGTGCGGCGGGTGTTTTATCTCGGCTCGCCCCACGATGGCG
>JALONX010000738.1 GCA_025454695.1 Chloroflexaceae bacterium | reverse complement strand
TTGCCGTTTGGGCTGGTCTGCCATACGTGGTAAAGCTTATTGTCCGTGCCGATATAGATCACCTCAAGACGGCGATCAGCGTTGGGCACCACTACCATCTTCCTGGCCCAACCGTCGAGGAAGCTGGCCCGTGTCCAGTTGCCGTTGGGGTCGGCCTCGCGGATATGATACATTTTGCCGTCCGTCCGGAGGTAGAGTAGCTCAATGCCGCCGTTGGCATTCTGGCCGACGGCCAACTCAGTGGCGATGAGGTAGTCTGGCCGCGCCCAGTGTACCTTCAGCGCCGGGTCGCCGGTCAGGCCGTAGAGCATGATGACGCGCCGGAAATCGTCGGACGATGTGCCCGGCTGGTGCAGCAACAGAGCAACTGAGTCCATCGCCGGGCCGAGCCTGCCATTGCTCGCCAGGGCGTGGAAGATCTGATTTTGGAAGAAGCTGCCAATCGGAATGAGCGACTCATCAGTTAGCCCAATATAGGCGACGGCACCGTTGTTGGGGTTGAGGACGAAGTGGTTGCTCAACGATCCGCCAGCCCAGGTGAAGCGGTTGGTCAGACAGCCATTGTGGTGGATAATGCTCTGGTTTGGGCCATTGATCAGCCTGTCGGCCAGGGTGATGTCAATGCCATTGCAGCACGATGTCGGCCAGCCGTGCCCATTCAGCGCCACAATATGCTGGCCCTGGTTCATCGCCGCCACAAACCGCGAAAGATTGTAGTGCTGGATTGACGGAGCAGTGCGATCGTCTGGCGGCAGGTCTACCTCATCCAGATACAGGCGGCTCACCGTATCCCAACGGGGAATTTCGGTCTTGATCTGTTTGCGCAGCTGCTCCAGATCCATCATCGATCCCTCTTTCTCAGTCGGATCCCACATGTATTTCGCCAGGGCGGAGGGGGTGAAGTTGGCCGGGTTGTCGTAGACCACCACCCAGGGCGTCGCCAGCTGCTGGCCGGGTAAGTTGGGCGAAGGTGCCGATGGACTCAGGTTGGTAGCGCTCCGCGCGTAATACCAGCCGCAGCCGTTGGTTGCGGCATTGACGGCATAGGGAATGTCGTAGTTGTCGCCGCTGGCGTCCACACGAAGCAGGTTTTGCGGTTCGCGAAATTCGGGTTTCAGCGTGACGATGTACTGGGCCGGTTCCAACTCACCCGGATCGTCGTACACGATCATAAAGGTGGTGGTGCCATTGTCGAAGCGCCAACCGTGCTTGTTGGGGCCTGGGTCAGCGTTGTAGGGAAGGAAGTGGGTCGAGCCGTTCTTCGATTGCACCACGATAGACTGGATAGCATTGTAGCAATCCTGGATCTGGAGTTTTGTGTAGCTGTCCCCGGTGACATGGGTGTAGCGGTTGGGGCCGGGGTTATCGCGCGGATTGGCCGGGTGGGCCTGGGTCACATGGAGTGCTTCAACCAGTTTGATCAGGGCCTGCGCGGTACCGGGTACGTGGGAGAACTGGTTGTCCGCCGGTGGAAAGGCGTTTGCTCGGGTCACATCGGTGCGAATGTCCCAGTTCCAGGGTGTGGCAGCTAGCAGCACCCGGCTCTGGTAGCTGGTGGTGCCCGGCAAGCCATCGTCCAGGGGCCGTTTTTCATACGCGATCACTTTGTCTACAAAATGGCGTACCTGCTCGGCGCTGCGTACTGCCACCCGGCCCACACTCATGTGGATGGTATAGTCGCACTGGTTATAGATGATGGTCTGCTTTTCGCTCCAGTTGTTCTTGGGAGACAGGGCAGCGTAGTAAAAATCGGTCGGTGCATTGTCCGTCAACCAGCTGATAGTGCTGATCGAGCGGACGGGCACAATCGCCGTTTCCCCACCCAACAGCACATAGGCTACACCCCAGGTGCGATAGGCCCACTGCAAGAACTTACGAATGACCTCCTGAAGATCATGCGCTCCGGTTACAAAGTCTCCATAGCCCAGACTATTGTTGACGATATTTGTGACGGTGATCACCCGTGCCTTGAGGCCACGCTGGGTGCGCCAGTCGGCCAGAGGCCCGAAGGCGCTTACCAGGTCACCATTCGCCCGTCCGCTGGGCTGGATTGTGGTGGCGTTCCAGGTTGTATTGTCGGTGATGATCAGGTAATCCACCGTGCTGGGGGGTGGCGGGCCAGGCGAACGAAGGGCTGGTACATCCTGCGGGTTGACGACGACCGCTCTGGCCAGGGCAACCGTTCGTGCCCGTTGCGCCTCGGACAGGGCTGGCAGCGTAGCTACGCTGGTGGCGGGTTGCAGGCGCAGCAGCACGTCCATCTGTGTCACCAGCGCCAGGCCCTGGTTCGCGGTAACCTGCACCGGATTCACTTCAATGCATGCGATAGGCAGGTCATCAAGCATGTACGTGGTGAGGTAGCGGGCTGGTGGACGCAGGTGCTGTTGGGCACGGCGATACAACCTGCTGTCGGGAACCACGGCCAGGTGCCGCACAAAGGCTTTTGATGGCCGGTCTTCGCGGGGTGGTTTGCGCGGGGCCACCCGCACCGCTTCCGTAACCAGCGGCTCCTGGGCCAGCACCCGCACGCTCGTCTCCGCCACCTCCATCCCAGGGGGCAAGGCTACCGAGCATACCTGTTGCGGCAGGGCCGGGCCGTTGATCTCGCCCACCTGCGGCCAGTTGTCTAGCTGCACACGTATCCCCATCTGGGTCTGGCTGGTACGTACCTCAGACCGGCTGATTTCCAGGCTGAGCTGCAGGGACGCGTCACCGTTGGTTCTCACCATATGAGCAGTGATGTTCATGCTCATCCTCCTGTTCCGTGCGCACCCTGCACCAGGGCGCTTCTGAACGCTTCCTTCCTCTAGCATCGGGCATTGGTCGTATGGTGGCATCAGGCTGCGGCAGAGGCTCGCGCCTACCCACCTGACCAGCCCCCAGACTCGCCACCTGCGGGGGGCCTAGCATAATGCGCTGCGTTATGCTAGGAGGTGCGCCGGCAACCGGTTTCGCGCTATGCCTACTGGTTCGGTGCTGGAGGAACAGATGAATCATACACGTGTTGAGCAACCGGTTGTACGGCCAGTATCGCAGCACCACGGGCTACGGGCCTGGCTGGCCCGCCACCAACTGCTGGCCTTCTTTGGCCTGACCTACCTGATCTCCTGGAGTATCTGGGGGGTGGAGCCGCTGCTCGCGATGGTTGACCAGCGCAGCGCCCGCTGGTTCAGTTTTCTGGCCTCGTTTGGGCCGACGCTGGCGGCAATGGCCCTGACAAGCGTGTTGCAGCGGGAGCGTGCGCCACTGCCGCACCAGGTGCGCCGCTTTTGGGTGGTGGGGCTGGTGCTGGCGGCGACGCTGCTTGTCAACCTGAGTCTGCTGGGGGAGCTGTGGAGCGGCTCCTTCACCGTGTTCACGGTGGTGCTGTTGCTGATCATCACCCTGCTCCCAGCCTGGATCTTCTGGAACGCCTTCAGTGCCCGGCGGGGGCTACGGGAGCTGCTCCAGAGCCTGGTGGCATGGCGGGCGCGGCCCCGCTGGTATGCGGCAGCCCTGCTGCTGCCCCTGCTGGTGAGCCTCGGTGGCCTGGGGGTGCTGGTGCTGCTGGGCCAGCCCCTGCCGCCCTTCCCCCGCACCGAGCCGCTGGCGGGGCTGCCAACGCTGCTGCTGATCACCTTCATGGCCACGCTGTTCTATGGTGGGCCGCTGGGGGAAGAAGCGGGCTGGCGCGGCTACGCCCTGCCCCGCTTGCAGGC
>JALONX010000737.1 GCA_025454695.1 Chloroflexaceae bacterium | reverse complement strand
TTATGCATCAACCCGGTGGCCGTCAGAATGATTGAGGCGGGTGTTCGTAGATGCGGGAGAAACTTCTGCATGGCAAAAAAGCGTCCGCGGACGTTGATCGCAAAGCATGCATCGAAAAATGCCTCGTCGCTCGCCTCAATCGGGGCGAATGGGGCGGTTCCGGCATTCAGGAACAACACATCAATCATCCCAAAATGCTGCACACTCTCAGCAACAAGACGATCGAGATCACTCAAGATCGCTATGTCGCCAGCAACTGTGTGGACTTCTCCATCGATCTGTGTGGCAGCCGCTTGCAGTTTGGCGGTGTCGCGCCCAAACAAGACAAGCTGCGCTCCTTCCTTCGCAAACAGGTGCGCCGCCGCCAAGCCGATTCCGCTGCCGCCGCCCGTAATTACTGCCACTTTTCCAACTAACCTGTTCATCGTGGGTTCTCCTGTGAAATGCTGAACTTGTAATATTAGACAGATAAACGGGGCCTGGTGTGAACAATTCGTCCATCTTGCTCATTTATTTCTTTCGGCACAAACGTAAAAGCCGACTGCCCATTATCGGCATCGGCTTCAGAACGAACAGATTGTAGTTCTGAATGGTGTTCGGAAGTGTGAATGACTTCGTTAAATCAAAACGACGTAACTCTTATCGCAACACCAATTTGAAAGAAATTTTTATATTTCAATTGGCCATTCATTGCTAACTGCAAACTGGCAATTACAAACTATATCCGTTTAATCGCAAGACTCCCCATCTCCCATCTCCGCTCGCCAACCACCAATCGTGCATTCTCAATCGCCCAGCGCCTGGCTCCGGTCACCTGCCCTGAGGCTCCCCTGAGCCTGTCGAAGGGCTTGTCGAAGGGTCGGTCGCCGTCCTCGATCAATCATCACTACCGCCGCACAAACACCCACAGCCCGGCGAGCGCCAGAATGCCGCCGACGATGCCGAAGATCAGCCCGACGATGCGAAGGGCAAAGGCCCCTTCTTGCTGGCTAGCGATGTAGGCCGCCCGGTTGCCAGCAAATATGAACTCAGCCTGCAAGGCCAGTCCGTTTTGCCCCCGCACCAGCGTGCCAATGGACATCACGGTTGCGTCTGGCTCAAGCCCCTGGTAGCGTTTTGTTCCCTCTTCAAACACGGTGCTAGCAGTGAGCGACTCCGAGTTGCGCCACTCGACCAGGTTGCCTTCCAGGCGATAGTTGTTATTGGCGAGCTGCATGGTGCGGTTGCCAACCGCAATGAGCAGGGGCGGCGTTACCCGTTCGCGCTCGTCCCAATTCTGTCGGTCATTGTTGTCGCGGCCCTGGTATTCGTCCATGGTGTAGGCCACAAAATTGCGGAAGCGGGGCTGGTTGCTTGCATCTACCACCCCTTCCACCAGCACCTCTTGCCCCAACGCGCCACTGCCCAATGCCCCCGCCGACAGCGGCGTGAGTCGCTCGGCCCGGGCTGCCGAGGCGCTGGCGGCTTGGGCCCCAAACACCCCGAGGCCAACACCAAGCGCCACAAAGCACAGCCCAAACAGCAGCAGAAACAGCCGCCCCAAGAGACGATTACAGCCTTGCATAGATGCCCCTGTAGATTGCAGATTGCAGATTGCAGATTAAAAATGAGGCAATAGTTCACTACCGAGAACGCCGAACACGCCAAACATGTTCGGTTACGCAGCACGCAGTTTACAACTTACACATCAAAACCTTCGCGCCTTTCGCATGCTCTGCGATGAAGAAGTATGGTTACGCTTGCATCAACTGGGCCATGCGGCGGCTGGCCTCGTCCCAATCGGCGGAAGGACGGGGGGCGAAGCTGGCCTGCTGAACCGAGGCGGCCAGTGCCTGCCGCCCCGTCGCCAGGTCGGGCAGGTGGCCGGTGGCAATGGCCTGCACCAGAATGTTGCCCAGGGCCGTACCCTCAGCAGGCCCGGCAATCACCGTTCGCCCGCAGGCATCAGCCGTCAGCTGGCAGAGCAGGCTGTTCTGGCTGCCGCCGCCCACCACCCGCACGGTGGTGATGATACGGCCCGTCAGCCGTTCCAGTCCCTCGATCACATGGCGATATTTAAGAGCCAGGCTTTCCAGGCAACAGCGCACCAGTTCACCCACGCCCGCCGGTTCGGGCTGGCCCGTGCGGCGGCAATAGGCGCTCAGCGCGGCGGGCATGTCGGCGGGGGCGGTAAACTCCGTTGCGTCGGGGTCAACCAGGCTGCGCAGCGGCGGGGCAGCTTCGGCCAGAGCCACCAGTTCGGCCCAGCTGTAGGCCAGGCCCGCTTCCTGCCACAACCGCTGGCATTCCTGCACCAGCCACAGGCCCGCCACATTCTTCAGGCAGCGGATGCTGCCCGCCACGCCGCCCTCGTTAGTCACATTAAAGCGTCGGGCCTCCGCGCTCAGCAACGGCTGCGCAAGCTCCACGCCCACCAGGCTCCATGTGCCGCTGCTGATGTATGCGCTCCCTTCGTCTAGACCTGGGATGGCGGCAACGGCGCTGGCCGTGTCGTGGGTGCCCACCGCAATCACCGGCACATGGTAACGCAAACCCACCGTGTTGCCCACGGCAGGCAGCAGCGGGCCAATGACGCTGCCCGGCTCTACCAGCGGCGGCAGCACGCGCGACGGAATGGCCAGCCGATCCAGGAGGTCGGCGGCCCAGCGTCGTTCCCGTGCATCGAGAAACATGGTTGTGGTGGCGTTGGTGTATTCTGCGCCCCGCTCGCCTGTCAGCCAGAAGTGGAACAGGTCGGGCATCAGCAACAGCGTTTCAGCGGCGGCGAGCTGTGGGTCGCGGGACTGGGCCGCCGCTGCCAGCTGGTAGAGCGTGTTGAGCGGCAGCCGCTGAATGCCTGTGCGGCCGTACAGCTCCTCGGGCGGGATCTGGGCATCCACCAGGGCGGGCAGGCCAACGGTGCGTTGGTCGCGGTAGTGATAGGGGTTGCCGAGCAGATTGCCGTGGGCATCCAGCAGCCCGTAGTCCACCGCCCATGTATCAATGCCAATGCCCGCCAGCGGGGCGTGGTGGCTAGCGGTGTAGGCGGCCAGGCCCGCCTGAATCTCCTGCCAGAGCCGCCGGGCGTCCCAATACATGTGACCGCCCTGCTCCAGCGGCCCGTTCCAGAAGCGATGCAGCTCATCCAGCGCAAAGCATTCCCCATCCCAACGCCCCAGCATAACCCGCCCGCTGGAGGCCCCAATATCTATAGCGAGAAAATGAGCAACTGTCATACGTATGAACCTTCCAGACCGGGTATGGGAGACCGAAGACCGGAGCCGACACCCAAACGGTGAACGATGAACGATGCTGTGGGGCGAACCTCGTGTACGCCCACGCTGTACCAGATCGCCCCCGTTGCATTTCGTTGCCGCCGTGCAAATTCGTCGTTGTTCAACGCAAAAACGCCCCGACAGGGCGTTTCTACATAGTGATGATGCATATGCATCGCGGGCGGGTCAGAGACCACGCCCCTACAGCACTGTTTTTCATTGTTTGGCATATTGCCAACTACCAACCCTTCACCTTCGCTCAGGGCAGGCTGCTAACTACCAACCGCACACGGTTCCTGGTTCCCTGCGCCCTCCGCGTCCTCAGCGGTAAAAAACTGCCCGGCTATTCTGACCTCCTCCCTACCCACCAACCGCCCGCTCCACCAGGGTTGTTTCGACGGGGGCGGGCGGCGGCACGGTGCGCTGGCTGGGGCTGCGTTGCGGCCTGC
>JALONX010000736.1 GCA_025454695.1 Chloroflexaceae bacterium | reverse complement strand
GACGCCGGTGGAGCGGCTGGAAGGAGCCAAGTTTCGCGGCATTCCCGGCATCGGTTCGTTGCAGCAGTTTCTGGCCGTGCCGGAGAAGTACAACCTCAAATATGTCTTTTCCAACGACCAGTTCTACGACCCACTGCTCTACTTTTCTGGCTGGCACCGAGTGCAACGGCTGGAAAACGGCATTATGGTCTGGGAACGGGCCGACATTCCACCCCTGCCGGAGGTGCTGCCCCGCCGCGAAATCCCCATAATCCAGCGGCTGATGTGGGGCACCGTGCCGATGAGCGCCCTGCTGCTGGCCCTGAGTCTGCTGGGGTTGTATGGCGCTCGCTACCTGGGCCAGCATGTGCCCGCTCACGTTCGCCGTAAGTCCTCGCTTCGTTTTCGGGGCGTGATTGCCGCCTTCCAGCGCGTTGGAGCGCCGCCGCGCCACCTGCTGGCCCGTGTACAGCAGCTCTGGCAGCGTTTTGACCATCGCCTCTACCGCTGGTCGCGCCTGCCCAACAACGACCATGCGCCAGCGGTGGCCTGGCAGGTGTGGATGGAGTGGTTGCAACGGCTGCCCCGCCCGCAGCCCGCGCCGCCCTCGGCTCGGCTGGTGCGGGGCGGCCTGCTGCTGGCGATTGGCCTGGCCGGGCTGGTGGCGGCGGGCCTCTGGTACAGCAGCCAGACGCGCACGCCCGCCGCCGTGCTTCAGGCCTACTACGACGACCTGGATTTTCGGCGCTTTGGCGCGGCCTACAATCGGCTTGACCCCCAGACTCGCCCGACCTTTGCGCAGTTCGAGCTGGATCGCTCGGTGGAGGGCGGGCTGCTGGCATCGTACAGCAAGCTTGATGCTGTGCGGGTGCAAACGCTGGCCCAGGGGCCAGAACGGGCCGAACTGCTGGCCGAAAGCACATGGATCACCGCCCTGAAGACCTACACCACCAGTCGCCGCTACACGCTGGTGCAACGGGATGGCTCCTGGTTTCTGCAGCTGGAGCGCATAGAAAAATCCCCGCCGCTTGATGCTATTCAGCGCCGCCTTGGGGTGGCCTGGCATGTGCAAAGCAGCCAGCAGGGCCACGAGCAGCAGGCCGACGCCTTCCGCCCGCCGCTGGATCGGCCCGAAGTCGAGATTCTGTCGGCCCGGCTGGTGCAACAGGCAGGGCGCTACAGTCTGGTGGGCGAGCTGCGCAATCGGGACGCCGACCCTGGCGACGTGACGGTCACGGCCATGCTGTTTGGGCAGGATGGCAGCGAGGTAAGCCGCTACAACGCCCAGACGTTGTTGATGCACAAGCTGCTGCCCCAGGAAGTCACGCCCTTTCGGGTGGATTTTGAGGGCATCGCCGGGGTGCAGATCAGCGACCACAAAGCCGGGGGCGACTTCAGCCCCGAAGACTACACCCCGCCCGACCTCACGCAGGCGCTGGCATCGTTTCAGGTCTATGCCAAAGCCGTTGTCACCGGCTACGACCTGTACCGCGACGTGGCGGCCCAGGGGTTGCACGTTGTCACCGATGCGCAGGGCCAGGTGCGCCTGCATGGTGAACTGATCAACAACGGCACGCTGGAAGCCACCATCCCCCAGCTGCTGCTGACCTACTACGACGCCGACGGACGGGTGACCTGGGTTGATCAGCAGTTCCTTGAGCGCTCCATCGCCCCTCAGCAGACGCAAACGTTTGACATAACGCTCACCCCTGCTAGCGCCCTGCTGCCGCTTTCATTGCCCGGTGAGTCCTTCCCTTCGGCGTCGCCCGCCGCCCGCATGCTCACGCAGGCCGAACGGCTGCCGCTGCCGCCGGGCCTGGGCTTCGCCTCAGTGCGGGTGAGCGTCAACTACTTTGTGGGAGGGACGCGATGAAAAAAGACCGGAGCCGGAAACAACGCAGAAACGCAGCAAGCGTAGAAACAAGAAACGCAGAGACGCAGAGACGCAGAGACGCAGAGAACGCAAATAATTGCAGCAGGTCTCAGATTACGCAGTACGCAGTACGCAGTACGCAGTACGCACTACTGTTTCTGCTCTCCATCGCCCTGCTTTTCACCATTCCCTCGCTCGCCTCGGCGGTGGGCGGCGAGGGGGCGGCGGTGCCCGCCAGCGTGTCGCTCCGCCTCGATGCGCCGCCAACGCTGGTGGCTGGCACGGCGGCCACGGTGCGGCTCAGTGGGGCCGTGCCCGACGGCACGTCAGCTACTCTGCTGCTGCTGGGCAGCTACGGCCCACACATGGTGCAGGCCAGCTTCAGCGGCGGCAGCGCTAGCTTCGCCCTCCCCGCTGAGGCCACCCGCCACGCCGGTGTTACCGATCTCATCGCCAGCGCGGGCGAGGCACAGGCCCGTAGCCAACTCGACATTCTGCCTGGTGCGCCGGTGTCGCCCGTGGTGCCCATGGTTGGCCCCCGTTCCACCGTCGCCGATGGGCGCGTCGAGCTGATGGCCGTGGTCATCCCCACCGACGCCTGGGGCAACCCCGCCGCCGATGGCACCGACGTGACGCTGCGGGTACGGCAGCCCGGCAACCGCGAACAACAGTGGAGCATGCTGGTTGCGGGCGGCCTGGCCTGGGAACGCATCGTCAGCGGCACCCGCAGCGGGCGCACCACGGTGGCTGCCAGCAGCGGCGCGGCTAGCGGCCCCGAGGCCAGCGTGCGCGAAATAGCTGGCCCCCCGGCCTCCTTCACGCTCAGCGCCGACCCGACTAGCCTTCCCGCCGATGGACACCAGACCTTGACCCTGCGCACGGGCCAGGTGCAGGATCGTTACGGTAACACCCTGCCCGACGGCACGCTGGTCACCTTCATCGTCGAAGCCGCCGACGGCACCGTGCCGCCGCGTCGCCTGCCCGCCCTGCTCGTCGGCGGCGTGGCCGAAACGCCGCTGCAAGCCCCCGCCACCCCCGGCACCATGCGGGCGCGGGCGAGCATCGCAGGCGTCCTCAGCCCGGTGGTAGAGCTGCACTTCACGCCGTAATCGGAAGAAACGCAGAAACGCAAAAAACAGTTTAACGCAGAGACGCAGAGGTGCAGAGGATGAGTGACAAGGTGACAAGATGACAAGATGACAAGGTGACAAGGTGGCAAGGTGAAACTGCGTATTCCGTATTGCGTACTGCGTATCTCAGAGTCTCCTGATTCATACATCATACGTCATACTTTTCCGGTTCTGGCTCCGGTCGCCGGTCGCCGGTCGCCGGTCGCCGGTCAATCCAAAATCTAAAATCCAAAATCCAAAATGTCATTACGTCGCACCAAAATCATCCTCGCTCTCATCCTTCTGCTGGCGGCGCTGGCGGGCGCGGCCCTGGCCATCAACCGGGTGGCCGGGCTGCTGGCCTACTTTCAACAAGGGGCCGACCCGGCAGCCGCCCTCAACCTGGTGCCCAACCGCCCGCCTGACCTCCATGTAGAGCTGCAATGGCTGCCCGACGCCGCCGACACCGGGCGAGCCATGGAACCCTTCACCCGCCGCGAGATTGAGGACGCCTACCTGCGAGCCTGGCTCCAGTGGAACCTGGCCTACCTGCGCGGCGACCCGGCGGGCCTGCGCTTCTACTTCAACGGCCCGGCCTACGACGCTACCAGCGCCGCCGTGGCCAACGCCGCCACCCAGGGCCTGCATGTGCAGCAGAGCAACCTGGCCCACCGTCTGCGCCTGCGCTTCTACGCCGCCGACGGCTCCCTAATCGCCTTTACCGACGAGTTCGCCCAGGTGGC
>JALONX010000068.1 GCA_025454695.1 Chloroflexaceae bacterium | reverse complement strand
CGCACCAGTGCCGAGGGCGTGTATGCCATTGGCGATTGCATCCCCACGCCCTGGCTGGCCCACGTCGCCAGCGCCGAGGGTATTCTGGCGGTGGAGCACATGGCGGGCAAGGAGGTTCACCCGATTGACTACGACCGCATCGCCAGCTGCACCTATTGCAGCCCCGAAATCGCCAGCGTGGGCATGACCGAGGCCAAGGCCCGGGAAAAGGGCTACGACGTGAAAGTCGGCAAGTTCCCCTTTATGGCCAATGGCCGGGCGCGCACCATGGGCCAGACGCTGGGCTTTGTGAAGCTGGTGGCCGATAAGCAGTACGACGAACTGCTCGGCGTTCACATGATTGGCCCCCGCGTCACCGAAATGATCAGCGAGGGTGGCCTGGCCCTGAGCCACGAGGCCACGGGTGAGAGCATGCTGCAAACCATCCACGCCCACCCCACGCTCTACGAGGCCATCGGCGAGGCGGCCCACGCCCTGGAACACGGTGCGGCGATTCATATTTAGGTTTGCTACGGAGGGTAGTGATTGCAGATTGTAGATTGCAGATTGCAGATTGACTGAAGATAGAGCTGCAAAGGAAATAAGGGAAATGAAGGAAATCTGCCTTGCCAGCTGCCGCCATTTCCCGCATTCCCTTGTGTTTGATTTTCTCTGTGCGCTCTGTGTCCTCTGTGGCTAAAATTTTATGTCAACCCAAACCAATTGGAACGATCATGGCCTGGCGGAACATGTGGTTTTCATTGCGAATGGGCGAATTCGCTACTTCACAGCGGGGGCGGGCGGTACACCCGTGGTGCTGTTGCATGGCGGCGGCACCGACTCGGCCCAGCTCTCGTGGCGGCTGACTATCCCATCCCTGGCGCAGACGCAGCGGGTGTTTGCGCCAGACTGGCCCGGCTATGGCCGTAGCGAGCCGATGCAGGGGCCGTACACCACCACCGCCTTGATCACCATCCTGAGGCAGCTGCTGGATGAGTGGCAACTACCCCAGGCCAGCCTGGTGGGTATTTCTATGGGCGGCGGCGTGGCACTGGGTTTTGCCCTGGCCTTCCCCGAACGGGTGAGTCGCCTGGTGCTAGTGGGCAGTTATGGCTTGCAGGAACGAGCGCCCGTTCACTGGTTGTCGTACTTGTTCTTACAGCTTCCCGTTGTCAACCGGCTCTCGTGGGCCAGCTTGCGGAGGAGCCGTCGGCTCACCATGCTGGCGGTTCAGCGTATTTTCCACAATCCGGCCCTTGTTTCCAGCGAGTTAGTGGACGAAGTATTTGCAGCCATCCGCCACTCACAGGCCGAAACATCATTCTATGCGTGGCAACGAGATGAAGTGGGCCGCTACGGGCTAAAAAGCGTGTATGTTGACCGCCTGCGAGAACTGACTGTGCCAACGCTTGTACTGCATGGCGCACACGACTCACTCGTGCCGCTGGCATGCGCCCGGCGGGCCGCCACGTTGATTCCCAATGCTCGCCTGGAGGTGCTTTCTGACTGTGGGCACTGGCCCCAGCGAGAAAAGCCAGCAATTTTTAACCAGATTGTTCGCGCATTTCTAGGATAAAGGTATATGCCCACCTACACCGACCAGGCCCTGATTGACCAGATGAATCAGGTGCAGGTGCCGCCGGGCTGCCTGGCTATCTGGGGCCTGGGGCAGATGGGATACGCCATCAAGGGCAATAAACCCTGGGTGGTGTACATTGATCCATGCCTCTCCGACGTGGTGGCCCGGCGCTTTCTGCCGGATAAGTTTCAGCGGGCTTTCCCGCCGCCCCTCGCCCCCGACGTAATCAGCAACGCGGGCTATGTGTTGTGTTCGCACGAACACCTCGACCACTGCGACCCACTCACGCTGGGGCCGATTGCGAACGCTTCGCCCCAGGCCAAATTTGTTATCAGTGGCTGGTGCCACGATGTGCTGGACGAAGCGAAGGTTGACCCCCAACGCCGCGTGGTGCCCATTGCCAACCGCACCATGCAGCTGGATGGTTTGCGCCTCACGGCCATTCCCGCCGCCCACTACAATCTTGAAGAAGATGGCCGTGGCCAGCGCTGGCTGGGCTTTATCATCGAGTGGAACGGCGTGACGCTGTACCACAGCGGCGACACGATTGTCTACCCCGGCTACCTGGAGCGCATGCGGCTCTATGCGGTGGATGTGGCTCTGGTGGCGGCCAACGGGCGTGATGCCTACCGCGACTCGTTTGGGGTGACGGGCAACCTGCTGCCCGCCGAGGCAGCCTGGCTGGCCAACGAACTGGGCTGGGACACGCTGATTGGCGGCCACAACGACCTGTATGCCTGGAACACGGTTGGCGCAGGCGAACTCGCCGAGGCCGTGGCCCGCATTAACCCCCGCCAGAAGTGGCACAGCCTGCAACCGGGTGCATTGTTTTTCTACGTGCGCTGAGATTTCTTGCCACAGTGGGCAATGTAGCAGATTGCAGATTGCAGATTGCAGATTGAACTAGCATTGCAAGAGGTGCCGATCTCCTTTTCAGGCGGCGATACACCCGCAGGGGTGGGGCGAGCGGTGCCGGTCTCCGCGATGGCGTGTGGTGGCACACGGTGATTGATGAAGTTTTACTTTTTAATCCGGACACGCGCTGCCAACCTGTCCACCGAATGAATTCGGCGTCTGAAAGCTACAAACACGCTGAAGAGGATTAAGGAATACATCGGGTATACGCGCATGCCGTAGCCCTCAAGGGCGCGGCTCTCATGTGCGAAGCCCGCCTACGCGGGCTATACCGGATTTAATTTTTAATCTTCATAAGCGTGTTGCCTCGATGTCTGTCTAGATTATGTTGTAAAGACTCATCAATCTCCTGCATGCGCTCAGCAGTGCAGCCAGGCCAACGTGCCACTCAACAGTCGAACACTGACCAGCAGATGGCGTTGCGCAAGCGCTGGTCGTCGAGGACGAGTTCGCGGATTGCCGCCGGGAGCTGGTCGCGCTGCCACTGGCACTCGTTTCGCCCGGCGTGTTCGCCCGCTCCGTCCGGCGCAGCAGCCTGTGCAGCCTTGATTGCGTAGGCCGCAGCCCCCAGCTCGTGGGCGGCGACATGGGCCACTACCGCCGCCTGGCCAGCCGCATAAGCAGCGTGTCGCGCGGCTCCGCGCAACGCCCTTGCCGCCGCCATTGCATGGCCACCAGCCGCACGGGCCTGCGTCATTGAAATCTCGCCACGCGCCCATGCCCGAATCTGCGCAATTGCCTGGCGTGGCCGTGCGTCCGACGGCTGCGCCGCCTCGAAGAGGTGCAGCACATGCTCCGCGCACGTTGCCGCCCACAGGGCCAGCAGCCGGTGATCCGAGTCCGAGAGTGACCCGCCACAACGGACGGTGATAAAGCGAGGATCGCGCTGTTTGGGGAGGATCACGGCTGAAGCTACCCTTGCTTTCAGCTGACGAACATTCGCTTACCTTGCGGCACGTTCAGCTGGCGTGGTTTGTGCGGGTGTCGCTAGGGCATTGAAAGCGGAAACTGTGATGGCATATAACAATAGTTATATAGACAGTCAAGCGATGTGTCAGTGCATCGAGTGGTAGGAAGGTGAAGCGGCCCAACGTCGAGTCTCCAGCCGCGCCGCTGGCGGCATGTAGAACAGTAGAAGCGGCAGTACGAGACGGCTATGTAGATCGATGCCAGACCAGGGACGACCCAGCGGCGTCACGCTGCAAGGCTTGGTTGGACGGCAACAATAAAGTGTTAGTTAATTCAATCAAAAGGTATACCTGTAAGAGATATGACTCTATTTCGGAAATCTTGATAATCAGTTCCTTTTTTGGACAACAGATCTGATATACGGTAAAAATGATTTGTTGACGGTGACTCCTTCCTCGCCATAATAAAATCAATCCTATCGACATTAACGACCGTCCAACATTCAACATAACCTGCCGCGCGAGCTTTCTGATGACTCTTTTCCGCTTCGCCTATTCTGTTATGAATGTTCGCGAAGTCCGAACCACTTTTTACTTCAATTGCGATTTTTAGTTGAAATATACCAGGAGACATTTCTTCGCGAATAATAATATCAGGATCGGCAGCGAATTCAATAAACACAGTTCGTCGGGCAGCATTGCGAATTTCGATACGATTAGATTTAACTTCAACGACAGCATGTTTAACTATATCGTGAAGAAGATCGAAGACTTTTACAATACCGACAACGCCCTTTTTTACATTCGCTCCTCCACGCAATTGAGGCCCAAGAGTCAACAAAGTAAGATCGTCTAACAGTCCGCTACTAATCCTAACATTTCCGATCCCTTCTAGGAGAAAAGCGCCCGAGACAGACAATAATTTACAAAGACTAGACAAATTGTCTTTATTTGTGCGGGTAAGTAATCCTTTCTGCTCCATAGAAAAGAAGCTATTAAGGCCAGTTTGAGAGGAGTAGAACTGCTTTTGACTATATCCGTAAAGAAGTCTGTAATAACCAAGCAAACGCGGAGTTTGTGCCAATACTAAAGGGACTGGAAAAACCAATTCTCCTCGAAGCCCATGCTTTGCCAAGGCAACTAGGCTATCTTTGGGTACATATTCTGATAATTCTCTGTCTAATTGAACAATATCTAGTTCGCCAATAGTTGCACTTAAAGCCTCTTGAAGATACTGCCCCCTTATTTCTGCGAGGGCAACAGAAAAACCAACTTGAAGTTCAGGTTCGGGTAGATTGTACATTACGCCACCACCTTGATTACTGACTCGTGTTCAGCACGCAATCTCTCTACCGCTATTTGCACATAATCTGGATGAAGCTCAATCCCTACATACCTTCTATCAAGTTGTTCTGCTACTAGCCCAACTGTTCCTGAACCAAAAAACGGGTCTAGCACAAAATCACCTGGCTGAGTTGATGCTAGAATACAGGGTTCAACTAGTTTTGGCGGAAAAGTTGCGAAATGCGCTCCCGGAAACGCGTATGTATTTATGCTCCAAACTGAGCGGCGGTTCCTTCCGTTTATTTCACGTACTGCATCGCGATAATAAGAATATTTTTCAGATTTAGTAAACATGAACAAGTATTCATGAGCACGAGTAGGCCGATCCTTAACACTTTCCGGCATGGCATTAGGCTTATTCCATATAATATCAGCCCGTAAATACCATCCGTCATCTTGTAATGCAAATGCTAACTTCCAAGGAATCCCAAGTAGATCCTTGGGTTTCAGACCTTCAGGAGTGTCTGGGCGCACGTCCATTGCACGAGCACGGTTCTTTTTGTCAGGTGCCCGCCATCCTCTATTTCCACTAGTATAACCATCACCAATATTCAGCCATAATATACCATCCTTTCGCAAAACGCGTCGCGCTTCTGTAAATACAGTCCTTAAGCGATTAATGAACTGTGGAAGGGTCTCTTCTAGGCCAATTTGATCGAGAATACTATAGTCTCTTAATCCCCAATATGGTGGTGAGGTGACAACACATTGCACGGTTTCATCGGGAATTCTTTGCAAGACAGTAAATGCATCGCCTTCTAAGATCAGAGAGTTCTTTATGGAAAGTTTCTCTGGTTTTGACACCTTTTGATGTTCCATATGACCTCATTACATTATGATTAGTTGCTACGTCAAGAATGTCTTAGATGTTCAACATTATAACAGAGAAACGAATAGGCATGTTGCTACTTTGGATGTGTAGTTATAAGTTGCCGTCGAACGTGCATTCGGCGAAAACAATCCGCCTAAGTCCCGCCGTCTTAGGCCGCGCCCGTATCCGCTTGTCTTCAATAAATGGTAGAGATAGGCGGAAGAATTGTCCACCTAATTCATACTAACACCTGCGTCACTTATGGTCAAGAACTCGTGTCGCATAGAACGCGGAGGATGTTGCCACTGCGAACCGGACACCGTAACACAGAGAATAGCTGGTTGAGGTTCCGGTCTCCTGGATGGCGTGCAGTGACTGGAGACGATGACGATGTACCAGGCGACAAACGGCACATGTTGCCGTGTACGCCATGCGCCCAACGGAGCCTCACCGACGCTACACCGCTGTGTCTCGCCAGTTCAGGCAAGCCCCCACAGCCCAAGCACTCCCACCGGCAGCAGCAGCACCCACTGCGGCAGGCGCAGGAGGCCGCGCGGCTGTGCGACGACCAGTGTTACCACGAGAAACACGGCTCCAAACAGGATCCAGAGCGCGGAAACAAAGGCAACCAAGGCGGGCGCGTTCACCAACCCTGCGCCAACCGCGAGCAGGGCCAGCGCCGACAGCACCAGCGCAACCGACACGAGGTGCCAGCAGGCATACATGGTGAGTTTCACCACATAGTCTACGGCGCTGGCCAACAGGGGGCGGGTGACCTCTTTGCCGCCGACGATGATATGCACCGTAGCGGTGACGGCGGCCAGCACACCTGAGGAGAGGATCAAGTAATTGAGCATGGCGATTACCTTTCGTAGGCCGAGGCAACTGGCTGATATGCCGCCGTCGTTTGCCGGAGCCAATCACTCCAGCGTAGCGTGCCATAGCGCTGTTCGGGACAGGTGCTGTTGCCCTGGCGAAAGCTGTGGGCCAGACTGCCTGGCAACGGCAAATGCACCACCCGGCGACGCAAGCCCTGGGTGGCGAGCCACTGGCGGGCCAACTCGCCCAGCGTCAGCACCTCCGGCCCGCCGATGTCGGCAGTGCGGCCCTGGGCTGGCTGCCCCGTTAGTTCCACCAGACGGACAGCAGCGTCGGCGGGGGCAATCGGCTGGAATTGAAAGTCGGTGGGCAGCACAAGCAACGGCCCACGATTGACAAAGCGCATCAGCCCTTCCACCAGGGGGTGAAATTGGCTGATGCGTTGAAGCGTCCAGGGCACACCACTGTTGCGCACCAGCCCTTCGGCGGCAAGCTTGGCCCGATAGTAGGCATAGGGAATTTGATCTACGCCGACAATGGAAACGTAGATGCAATGCCCGACGTTGGCAGCGCGGGCCGCCGCTAGTAGCGCCGCTGTGCCACGAACATCCACATGTTTCGTCTGTTTCAGCGGGCTAGAGGCGGCGTGAAGCAGCACATCCACATGATGAACGGCTTCGGCCAGGCCTGCGCCACTGGCCAGGTCGGCCTGCGCCCATTCGATCTGCGGGGGCAGCTGGGCCGGGCGTTGGCCCCGGCTCATTAATCGGAGCGTGGCGCTGGTTGCCTGCAACTGTTGCACCAGTTCGCGGCCCAACACGCCTGTTCCGCCCGTTACCAGTATCCGTATCATGGCTTGAGTTCCTTTCAGCCGCACGTCTGCATTGATGCACTTGAAGGAGACGCTTGAGACCTGCCTGCAATGACAATGCTTAAAGCCAATGTTTCGAGTTTGCGGTCGGCAATGCCGAAGAGCAACGGACGAAAGCTTTGGAAATCACCCGGCGCTAGTGGAGTCATATTGGTTCCGTGGGGGTTCATTCGGGCGGGGCAGCGCCCTGCTGCTGGCCAGGGCCTGCATGGAAGCCAGGGCGATGAGAACCAGGGTGGCGATGAGGCCGAGGGTGGGGCTGGTGGGCAGAAACCAGCCCAGGCTGTGGGGGCTGCGCCAGGCCCACCACACCAGACCAGCCCCCACCAGCCCAATGAGCGTAAGCGTCTCAAACGCACGGCGTTGGGAAGAGATGGACGGGGCAAATGCCCGGCTGGCCAGGGCATATATTCCTCCAAACAGAAGGAGCAGCCATGTGAGCCAGGCCACCCGTGCCAGCGGCAGGCTTGCCGGGCCAGCCAGCGGTGCAAGGCGCAGTGAGTCCAGGGCTACACCCAGGGCACGGGCGTCGCCGTTGCCGGGCTGAAAGGTGGGGCTATGCATGGTGAGGGGCGCGGCGTTGCCGCCACTGGCAAGCAGCACGCCCGGCGGCAGCACAATGCGGTAGACGCGCCAGCCGGGGCGGGCGCTGAGGGTGGCCAGGGTGCGCCCGCCAACGCGCAGTTCCACTGGCCAGGGCCGGGTGGGGTCGTCGCTGGCGTTGCGGTAGAAGCGCAGTTCCAGTTCGGCGGGGCCGGTTGGTGCGCCATGCAGCGTGAAGTCGCTCTGGTCGTGTGTCCAGCGCAGGCTGGTGGAGCCGCTGCGTTCCACCGGGAAGGTGTTGCGGAGGTAATAGCCGTCGCCGGGTGCGCCGATGTCGAGGTGCAACGGGGCAGGGCTACGCAGCACAGCGGCCAGCAGCGCGGCGGTGAGAACCAGGATGAGCAGCAGTGCGCCAGCGTAGGGCCAGAGGGATTGACGATTGACGTTGCCCGTAAGGGCGGCGCGAAGCGCTTTTGACGATTGACGATTGACGATTGACGGACTCGGCATGGAGATGTTTTGTTATGTGGTTTTGATTAATGAGGCTAAGTGAAGGAGATTATATCACGGTGGGGAGAGGCGGAGATACGATGACAAGATGATAAGATGACGGGGTTGTGGGGGTGTGGAGATGTGGAGTAGGGGTTCCATCTCCCCATCTCCCCATCTCCCCATCTCCCCATCTCCCCATCTCCCCATCTCCCCATCTCCTCCATCTCCTCCATGTCTACGTCTCTGCGTTAGAGCCGGGTCGTCGTCAGCCGCAGGTCGCGCAGGGTCAGTTCAAAGTTGCGGCGGCTTCCATCCAGCATGTGGCTCACCAGCACTTCGGCGGCGGCGGCGGCCACCAGCAGCGCCAGCGGGCGGGTGAGCGGGTAATCGCATGCGTCAAGAACCACTACTGCGTTGTGCTGATCGGTTCTTGGTTCTTGGTTCTCGGTTCTTGGGTTCTCGGTTTTGTAGTGTTCGTCCCACAGGCCGCAGCCGTAGTCGCCGCTGGTGGCGAGGGCGATGTGGAGGCAGGGCAGGCCCAGGCTGGCGGAAGCAGCGCCCACGGCATGGCGGGAAGGCAGGTTGTCGAAGGCGTCTACCACCACTGCGCTGCCCTGCAGCAGACTCACGGCGTTGGCTGGGGTCAGTTCCACATGCTGCGGCTCGACGCGGGCAGCCACGGCGCGGTAGAGGGCGGTGGCCAGGGTGCGGGCCTTGGGTATGCCTACGTCTTGCTGCGTCCAGGGTTGGGTCGAGAGGTTGTGCGCCTCAATGCGGTCGCGGTCTACCACGCGCAGGCGGTGTAGGCCCATGCGGGCCAGGCTTTCGGCCAGGTTTGCGCCCAGTGCCCCCGCCCCGCACACGGTGACGAGGCGCTCGGCGGCGGGGCTGAGGTCGCGGTAGCGGCTCTCGTGGAGGAAAAAGGTCATCGGATTGCTCCTTTCCAGCTGCACAAAACGCAGAGACGCAGAGGCGCAGAGGCGCAGAGGGTACAGGTAATGTAAATCTATACACTGTGTTTACTAAATTTGAACCATCTAGAGGTTTGTTGCCTGTATCATAACGTGTAGTATTCTGTAGTGTTGATGAACCTATAACTTTGGAGGAAGCTGGTTGTGAAAGAAAATCAGATTAGTAAACTAATACTTGATAGTGCGATTGAAGTGCATCGCACGCTGGGCGGGCCTGGTTTGCTAGAAAGTGTGTATGAAGAGGCATTGGCGTATGAACTCCAGCAGCGAGGTTTGTATGTGGAGCGGCAGGTACAGGTGCCAATCAGCTACAAAGGTCAAGCACTGGCAGCCCCGTTGCGGCTCGACCTCCTGGTTGAGAAACTGGTGATTATTGAGGTGAAGGCGACGACCGAGTACAACAGCCTCTACGAAGTGCAGGCGCTCACCTACCTTCGCCTAACAAAGTTACGACTCGCCCTCGTGATCAACTTTGGCGAACGCTACGTAAAAAACGGCTTCCACAGAGTAATCAATGCCCTTCCCCGCTCCGTGGCAAAAAGCCCGTCTGCCTTATAACGTAAGCGCAAAGACGCAGAGACAACAAAACCCCCTGCGTCTCTGCGCCGCTGCGTCTCTGCGTTTCTGTTCGGCTGCGCCGCTGCGTTAAAAATCCTCCAGCTCGGCGTAGCGCGGCGATTCGCGCACCACGCCGACGATGCTGGTCAGGTCGAAGCGGTGGTCTTCGCCGCTGAGGCAGATGCCCGCCGTGATGACCCCCAGGTTGGCCTGAACCAGGGTAACGCTGCGGACGTTGCCTCGTTCCCAGGTGACGCGCATGGTGCCGTTGCCCATTGGTTCGTAGCCCAGCAGCCGTGCGCCGCCAAGCTCCAGGGCATGGCGCAGGCGTCGCTCGGTGTGGGCAGCGGCGGTGGCGGCGCGGGCTGTGGCCTGGGCGGCTTCCGCTTCGGCCTGGGCACGGGCGGTGTTGTTCCACAGCAGCCGGTAGGCGGCCTGCTCGCCCGCGCCAAGCCCGGCGATGCGCGGCTCCACCTGCTCGGCGGCGAGGGCTGTACGCAGGGCCTCGGCAGTGGCGGGGTCGGCCCGGCGGTCTGGCTCGTCGTACCAGCAGGTGTTGCCCTCTACGCGGGCCACCACCCGCTCGAAGGGCGCGCCGCCTTCCACCAGATGCAGCGGGCGGGGGCCAGGGTTGCCAAAGCGCTGGGCCGCGTCGGCGGGGTTGAAGGGCATGGCCAGCCAGGTGCCGTGCTGCATCGGTTCCAGCAGCACCAGCCGCAGGGCAGGCCAGAAGCCCAGGTAGTCGCCCCGCTGCCATGGCAGGGCTTCGTCCACAATTTCGGCGCTGCTGCTACCAGTGGCGCGGCACAGCCACCAGCCGGGGCGGGCGTCCGCCAGGGCCAGTTCGTAGATCAGGCCGCGCACACGCAGGCGGGCCTTGCTGCCGGGCAGCAGCGGGGCGAGAAACTCCTGCCCACGCAGGCTGGCTTCGTCGCGGGCGAGGGCGGCAATCAGGTCAAGGGCGTGGCGTGGCATGATGAACCTCCGGGAAGAACCGAGCTTGCCCCGAGTGCAGCCGAGGGGAACCGAGCTTGCCCCGAGTGCAGCCGAGGGGAACCCAGAACCGATGCGTACTGCGTACTGCGTACTGCGTAAGCCTGCAATCATTGCACCCCTTCGACAAGCTTAGGGTAGACTCTGTGGCTCCGTGTCTCCGCGCCTCTGCGTTGCTGTCCGGTAATCTACACTAGCGCGAAGGTGGCCTTCACAGGCAGGTGATCCGAGGCGGTGCGCACCAGGGCTGGCGCGGTGACGATGGCACAATCGTGCAGGTGGGCGGCCAGCGCCGGGTTGGTGAAGCAGTAGTCGAGGCGGGCGTTGGGGCGGTGGCTGGGTAGTGTCCAGCCGGTGGTGTGGGGGTGCATGCGGCGGTAACAATCCACCCAGCGATGCCGCTGGAGTTGGGCCAGCGCCCAGGGATGAACCCGCCCGCCTTGAGCCAGGACTGACCAACGTAGGCGGCGTGGCAGCGCATGCACCAGCACCCGTTCCCCAGGCACGAGGGTGTTAAAATCGCCCGCCAGCAAACAGAGGTCGTTCGTGAAGCGCTTCGTGTGGTGCAACAACGTGCGAACTTCGGCCACCCGCCACAACTCAAATGGCACGGCGAGATGTGGCACCAGATGCACGCCCCAGAGGTGCAGTTGCTGGCCTGACGGCAACGCAATGGTTGCTTCTGCCATTGCCCTGAGCAAGGGCGGGCGGTGGAAACGCTCGGCACGGACGATGGGATAGCGACTGATGAGTCCGACATGAAGGCGGCCAGGCCCCTGGGCGAAAAAGTATTCGGCCTGAAGCGTGGCGGCGAGACGATGCAACAATCCTTCGTCAACTAATTCTTGCAACACCACTACATTGGGCTGCACGCTAGCGATGATGGTCTGAAGGTCGTCTTCACGCCCCTGGCCACCATAAAGAATGTTGTAGGTCAGGACGGTGAGCATGGGGTGCTGATTCGATAAACCGCTGCTCTGGATAGTGTGTGATTGATGTGACCCGGACTACGCCACAGCGTATCCCGTGTACTGGCGTCGTTCAGCGGGGTGGAACGCGAGTACGATTTGCTCTTTGGGAATGCCTGCTGCTACCAACTCGCGGGCTATGCCGGTTTCAGTGCCATCGCGTTGAATCCAGACCTTTCCATCAATCAGATCAATGTGAACGAGACAACCGTGAACTCGCCGCATATTGTCCCAGCCAACATTTACCAGAAGATACTGGTCATTTTCGTGATCAATAACAACTTTGCTTTCAATATCGCCGTAAGCATATGGTATCTGCGCATAGCTTCGCAGCGTTTGCTCAATCAGTTGGCGATAGTGATTTAGTCGATCCATTGTGTTACCTTCTACGAACCCGGTTCAAAGCTGAAGGACTGATAGCCTTACTAGGCGAGGCTTTTTGAGGCACCGTATTTCTTAAAAGGCCGTAGTACAGACTTTAGTCCATCGCACACGCCATTTCGCCAAAACGCGGACTAAAGTCCGCACTACGTTCGCCGCAAATTGTAAAGCTGAATTGAATATCGTCTATCCCACTTGCCGCCCTTCCGCCTGCCGACTGCCCACATGTGCCCGCCGTCCTGGCTTCTGCAGCTCCTGCCGAATCAACAGCGTGTACACGACGATGAGCATGGCCGAGAAGCCAAACCACTGGAGCGCGTAGCTGAGGTGCGGCCCTTCGTCCAGGTCGGCGGTGGCCTGGGGGCGGGGCAACGCCTCCGGTGCAGTGCCGGGAGCAGGTGATTGCTGCACGTAGATCGGCAGGAGTTGATAGGGCAGCTGGGTCTGCATCTTCTGGAGGTCAACCCGCAGCCAGGCCTCAATCCGGGTTTCGTCCGGCATGGCCACATCCAGGCCCGCGAGCCAGTTGTCTGGGCGGCTCTGGCCCTTCATCGCCACGCCTTCCAGCGTCACCTCGCCTGCCACGGCGTAGGGGGCAACTTCGGCCCGGCCCCGCGGATCGGCGGGAAGCCAACCCCGATCCACGATAATGGCCTGGTCGCTGCCAGTGAGCCGCAGCGGCGTGAGCAGATGCACGCCGTTTTGCCCGTTGACTTGCTGGTTACGCAGCAGCATGCTCTGGCTGTTGTCGAACGTCCCGCTGACGCGGATGTTATGGAAGTGCAGGGCCTCGCCATCCACCGGCCCGCCGCTGATGAGCTGGGCGGGCTGGCTGAGGGCGGCAATCAAGCTAGCATTATGGCTGCGGCGCTGTTCCAGGCGGTTCAGCTGCCAGAAGCCGAGCCAGACCATCATCGCCAGGATGAGCAGCGCAAAGAGATGTTTGAAGATCCAGCCTGGCGTGAGCAGGCGATGCATGGCGGTTCTTTCTAGTTCATGAACGCACGATGCATATATCGTACCACTTTTTGAAAGAACTGGAGAACCTTTTTTGAGGAACCGAGAACCATGGAGGGGCGAACCTTATGTTCACCCTCCGAGAAGCGAGAACCCGAAACCAGAGCTATGTTAGTGGTGTTGGGCTGCACGCCAAGCCCAACCAGTGGCACAGACTGACGTAGCTCTGGTAAATCTCGCAAAGCTCCTGACCTCCGCTGTGAATTCCTTCCGGAAGAAGTCCTCGTGGGAGTCTTTGCACACCTTGGTGGCTACGACGCTTCCATTAGGCCGTCAATAGTTCTTCAACAACGATT
>JALONX010000735.1 GCA_025454695.1 Chloroflexaceae bacterium | reverse complement strand
ACCATTAACTGGTCTGTTCGGGAACTTTCCTGATATTACTAGAACAACACGCTTATGAGTTTTAAGTTTTTATTGGGTATAAAATGTCTCGTAGCAGCGCAATTTATTGCGTGTTCCGACGAATGGCGCAATAAATTGCGCTGCTACATCGTGTTATTGATTTAATTATTAACCTTCATCAGCGTGTTTTGGGCTTTCAGACGCCGAATTCATTCGGTGGCTGTAGCGAGGCAAAAGACAAAAAGACTTAATGCACGGATCATTAACATTTTGAAGCTTAAGTAGTCCTTAAACGAAGTCTTCTTGTATTTTCAGTGTAACACAATTATTACTCCATACACAGCGTTTTCTTGCCGATGTTACGCCTGCTGAATCTTCCCTGCCCCCCTTATGAAGGGGGAACGCGGCTCTGGGATGCGGAAAGCCCCCCTTGGGAAGGGGGGGTGGGGGATTCAGCAAAACGGTAAAAACACCAAAAATTTTTGTTTACAGACTATTAAGTCTTTGTGCCTTTGTGCCTTTGTGTGAGTCTTTCAGCTATGGTCAACTATGATGAACTGATGGCCCTGCTCTCCACGCCCCGCCACACCGGCAGCCCCGCCGACCGGCGCACAGCCCGTGCCCTGGCCACATGGCTGGCCGAGCGCAGCATTCCCCATCGGGTCGAGCCGTTTCGGTTGTATCCCTACTTCAACGAGAATCTGGGAATCTGGTTCATGGCCTCGCGCACCCTGCTGGCCCTGGCGGCCATACGGCGGTGGGGCTGGCGCACCACGCTCATCGCCGGGGTGAGTCTGCTCGGTGGGCTGGTGGATGTGGGGCTGAACATTCCGCTTGTCACATGGTCGGGGGCGCGGCGGGGCGATAATATTCTGGTTGAGTTCGGCCCGCCGGAAGCAGAACGGGAACTGATCATCGCAGCGCACTACGACAGCAAAACCCAGTTGCTTGACCACCGTCAGTTCGCCTTTCTGCTGCGGCATCTCAACACCGGCATCGGCCTGACGGTGGCCCTGGGCCTGCTTGGTGTGTTGCAAGAAGTCTCACAAAGGCACAAAGCCTGCCCTGCCGTTCGTCAAGCTCACGAACCGCGAAGTCGAAGGGGCACAAAGGGTACCGACAATCATGTTCAACGGGAACAACAAAACCTCCGCGTCCTCGGCGTGCTCGGCGATGAAGTACTAGCTCTTGCTCTCAGTCTGCCGATGCTGGGCCTGGCCTATGGCCTGGGGCTAAACCTGGTTCTGGGCCGTTTTGCCCCCGCCAGCCAGGGCGCGGTGGATAATGGCGCGGCGTGTGCGGTGCTGCTGGGGCTGGCCGAGCGAGTCGCTCGGGGCGAGCTGCCGCTGCGTCGCACCAGGCTGGTGCTGGCGCTGTTCGGCGGCGAAGAAGCCAACATGCAGGGGTCGCGGGCCTATGTGCGGGGGCGGCGCTGGCCCTTGCCTGCCGCCGCCGTTAATCTAGAATTCCTGGGGCAGAATGGCCCCTACGTGGTCTGGACGCATGAAGGCAACGCCTTGCGCACGGTGCCAACTTCGCCCGCCGTCACCAGGCTGGCAGCCGAGGCGGTAGCAGCGGTGACGGGCGAACCGCCCCGGCCCGTGGGCGGTATCAACAGCGATGGCTTTTCGTTTCTAGAGGCGGGAATCCCGGCTACGGTGCTCGGCACCTACGATGCGCAGCTCGGTGGCACCGAACTGCACCGCCCCGGCGATAACCTGGCGCGGGTGGTGCTGGCGCGGCTGCCGGAACATGTGGCGGTGCTAGCGGAACTGGTGCGACGGTATGATGCGTGATTTGCCACAGAGGGCACCGAGAACACAGAGTGTGTTTTTTTGCCACAGCGGGCACCGAGAACACAGAGCATGTTGGATGTAGTTCTCTCTGTACCCTCTGTGCCCGCTGTGGCAACCTGTGTGCCTGGCGCTGTGTTCTCTGTGTTCTCTGTGGCTAATTCCCTCCCATTCCCAACACAATCCGCGCCAGGTGCTTGACGGTGCGCACAAAGTCGGGGATGCGCATGTTTTCGTTGGGGGCGTGGGCCTGGGCACCGGGGTAGCCGCTGCCCACTGTGGCAATTGGCACCTTGAGATGGTGGGTGAAAGGATAGTTGGGGCCAGAGCCGCCGACCATCGGCCACACCTGAGTCGGCTTGTCGTAGACCTCGCTCGCTTTGCGGATAACCATCTGGATGAAGGGATCGTCCGGGTCGGTGCGGGCAGCCCGGCCACCGCCAAGATAGGTCACTTCCACATCGCCAAAGCCTTCGGCCTGGAGATGTTTGCGCAGCTTGGCCACAATATCTTCCGGATCCTGGTCAGGCACCAGGCGGAAGTCCATCTTTGCTTTGGCCTGGGCGGGCAGCACGGTTTTGCTACCTGGCCCCTGGTAGCCCGAATCGAGGCCGCAGATGGTGCATGTGGGCACAAACACCTCTTCGCGGCGGAACTCTGGCCCGCCGCTCATGCCATTCAAAAAGGACGTGACGCCGTAGGTCTGGCGATATTTCTCAGACTCATCCGGCAGCGCCGTCAGCAGGTCGAGGTCGCGGGCGGTGGGCGGCACAATGTTGTCGTAGAAGCCGGGAATGCGCACACGCCCGTCTGGCCCTTTGATGCTGTTGAGTGCCCAGGTGAGCCGCCATGCCGCGTTGGGAAAAATGGAGCCAGCCAGCCCGGAGTGGGCGTCAATCTCGGCGGTCTTCACGCTAAACTCGACATAACAAATGCCACGTAGCCCCAGAAAAAGCACCGGCGCACCCTCGTAGTTCACCGTGCCGAACTCCCACAAGCAGGCGTCGGCCTTCAGCCGCTCGGCGTTTTCGGCGATAAAGCCGGGCAGATTGGGGCTGCTGATCTCCTCTTCACCCTCCACTAGAAAGGTGACGCCACATGGCAGGCCGCCGGTGATGGCCTGCACGGCATCAATGGCGGCCAGGCGGCTGATGAACTCGCCCTTGTCGTCGGCAACGCCACGGGCGAAAAGCTGGTCGCCCCGGCGGGCCAATTCAAACGCAGGCGACTCCCATAGCTCCAACGGCTCGGCGGGCTGCACGTCGTAGTGATTGTAGAAGAGCAAGCGCCTGCCGCTGCGGCCTGCGCCCTCGGCCAGCACAACAGGGTTGCCCGCCGTGGGCACAATCTCGCTGCTGAGGCCACGGGCAACCAGCAGTTCATGCACCAGTTGGGCGCATTCGGCAATGCCCCGGTTCTGGGCGGCGACGCTGGGCACGGCACACAGCTGCCCCAACTCGCCAAACCAGCGCTCCAGGTTTGCCTCAATATACGAGTCGATCTGTTCTAACGTTGACATACTTTTCTCCTCTCAGCGCCGAGCACGCCGAGTACGCCGAGAATATAAAATCCTCTGCGCCCTCGGCGTCTCTGCGGTGAATACTCTTACAGTCGTGAACGGGGGTCGAGGGCGTCGCGCAGGCCATCGCCGATGTAGTTGATGCTCAGCACGGTGATGATAATCAGGGCGCAGGGCAGCAGCGACATGTGGGGGGCGAGTTCCAAAAAGTTCTGTGTGTCCGTGACGAGGCGGCCCCATGTGGGCAGTTCTTGCGAGCCTATACCCAGATACGAGAGTGTGGATTCGGTGATGATGGCGGTGCCGACGCCCAGGGTAGCGGCCACAATAATCGGGCTGATGACATTCGGCAAGATGTGGCGCAGAATAATGCTGCGTTTGCTTATGCCGAGGCAG
>JALONX010000734.1 GCA_025454695.1 Chloroflexaceae bacterium | reverse complement strand
ACCCGCACCAGCTTATCTACCCGCTGTTTGCCCGTCCGATCCTCAGGGGCAACCTGCTGCAACTCGGTGTCTAGCCAGACAATCGGCTGGTTCCAGTCAACATCGGCATAGATCATGGGGAAGAAGAAAGCCAGAAAATCGGGCAAAAAGCGTTCCAGCGCTTCCTTCCAGGCCCGTCAAAATCGGAAAGCATCGTCTCCATGTGCCCCTCCCTCGGTGTTGGCGAGTTGGCGAGCAGTATACGCGAACGGGCGTTCGTGGTCAACCGGTGCAGTTGAGCGAGTCGTAGGGCATCTTCATCTGCCAGGTTGTGTATAATTGGTGCAAACCCGTCGTGTTCCATAAGGAGCCACACCAATGCCTAATCTCCCCGACTACCTGGCCTTTAAGGCCGAATGCATGGCGACCCTGCGTGATAAACTGAGCGACCCGAACACCCCGCCAGTGGCTCTGACAGCGACGGCGCGTGTGGCGGGCGGCTCCGGCGTGCGCCCGGTGCAAGTGCGGCAGTTCACTGTCGTTACCGACTCGGGGCCGGGGCTAGCGGGCTACGACCTTGGCCCCACCGCCCCCGAGCTGCTGCTTACCTCGCTGGCCAGCTGCCTGGCCCACACCTTTCTGATTGTGGCCGCCAGCCACGGGGTGAGTTACGACTCCCTGGAGGTCGCGGTGCATGGGGAAATTGATTTTCGCGGCGTGCTTGAGGTTGACCCGCATGTGCCGACTGCGCCGCAAAACCTGCGCTACGAGGCCCGCATCAGCTCAAGCATGGCCGCCGAACAACTGGCCTTCATCAAAAGCGAAGTCGAACGGCTCTGCCCGGTGTTACAGGCCATTACCCAGCCGTTGGCGGTGGAAGGGGCAATTGTAAACGCTGGGCGATGAACGATGAGTAAGGGCTGCTTACAGTTTCCAGTCGGCAGTTTGCAGTTGACACTACCCTACTCATCGCCGACATGCAAACTGCCAACTGCTCTACGCCTCTGCGTCTTTGCGTCTCTGCGTTGAAGCTCCGGTCTTCGGTCTTCGGTCATTGCCCTTCAGCGGCACATCAACACCGGGATGGTCGTCATGCGCAGCACAATGTCTACTTCGCTGCCCAGCACCATTTCCAGCATGGGGGTGTGGCCGTAGCCGCCCATAATCAGCAGGTTGCTGCTGTGTTCGGCGGCGGTGGCCAGAATGGTGGCCGCCACCGGGCCAGTGGCGCTGACGCAAGTCGCCTGTACGGCGTGAGTCTCAAGGTAACGCCGGGCCTGGCCCAGGGTGGTGTTCCCGGTGTGGCCGTCATCCAGCACCGTCAGCACCACTAGCTGAATCTGCCAGCGCAGCGCCAGGTAGGCGGCCACAAACAGCGCTTCTTCCGCCTTGGGGCTGGCGTCATAGGCTAGCAGTGCCGTATCGAGCGGCGTGACTACCTGGGGCACGGCAAGAATGGGCCGGGGGCAGCGCCGCACCAGCGTGCGAAAGCCTGAGCGCAAGCGAGCGATGGGCTGCGGCCCCGGTGGGTGGGCCAGGTTCACCACCACCAGGTCGGCCCAGCGTGCCCGGTCAGTGATCTGGTCGGCCACCTCGCCCACATCCAGCAGCAGGTTGCCCGCCAGGCCCGCCTCGGCACATGTGGCATCGAACTGCTGCCGCACCGCTTCGGCTTCGGGGCTGCGGCGGCGCTGTTCGTTGGGCACCACGTGCAGCCCATGGAGACGGCTGCCTTCGCGGCGAACCAGCACCAGGGCCTGTTCCAGCCCCTTCCAGCCTTCCGCCGCGCCATTCACCGGCACCAGCACGTCGGTAAACAGCGCCCGCTGAGTCTGCTGATTTATGACCTGCTCAACCCCGGCTTCGCGCCGCCACTGGCCAGGGGCCGGGCCATCTTCCAGTGGCTCGGGAGTAATGGCCCCGGCCAGCCGTTCGCCAAGCCGCGCCACCCGGCGGCTGGTGCGCGAACTGCGCCGCTGCACCAGGTCGGCGGCGGCGGTTTTGGGATCAACCTGCCAGCCATAGTTACGGGCAATCTCTTCGCGGTGTTCCCAGATGTAGACGTACAGATCGGTTTCGGTGCGCCCCGGAAAATCGCGGAGCATGCCCCGTTCGCGCAGCAGCTTCACCACTGGCTCGTAGGTCGTGTCATACCAGTGGGCCGCCGCCGCTTCCAGTGTCACCGGGCGCTGACCCTGGCGCTCCAGCTCCACCCGCTGGCTTTCGATATGGCTCAACATGCGGGCATACTGGCCTGGTGCCGTCACCAGCAGGTTGGCAGCGGGGCGGGTCTGGTCGAGGTGAGTCTGTTCAAGAAAATCGGCCATTTCAGCCTTGATAATCAGCTCATCAGGCGCGGCGTAGGGCGAGAAGGGCACCCTGGTTTGCACCTCAGTCACATCGGCCTGGATGTGGTTTTCGCCCATCTGCCGGGCCACGGAAACACGGTGGTTGCCATCCAGCACAAAATAGGCGTCGCCAAGCTTGTAGACCTTAATTGGCTCCAGCCCTTTCGCACCAGTCATCATGCGCTGCACCCTGGCCCAGCGCTCGGCGTCGCTGTCGCGGCGGGGCAAGAAACTGCGGGTAAAATCGCCATAGCGGCCCACGCTGCCCACAATCGCATCAAGCGGGATGTCGTGCAAGCCACGGTTGACGGTGCCACTGGCCCGCAATTTCCGGCGCACCTCTTCAAACTGAAGCAGGTCGGCGGATTTGCCGGTGAAGCGGGCCAGAATATCTTCCATATTGGCCCGCTGGCGTGCGCGCCGAAAATCGTCAATAATTGTTGCGCCTGCGCTAAAATCAAGATCTGACACGGGTAGCCCCTCCTCACGTTGTTTCGCTCGTGCAGGGATTATACGCTAGATAGCGACGATTTTTACAAGCGTTTTGCGAGGAAATAGCATGCTACCAGCAGCACACAAACAGACCGCGACGGGACGCTACCGCCTGGTGTTTGCTGATGATTTCACCGCGCCGCAACTGGATCGCAGCAAGTGGATTCCCTACTACTTGCCGCAGTGGAGTTCGCGGGCGGCCTCACAGCCGCGCTACCGTATGGGGGAAAGCTGCCTGACGCTGGAAATTGCCGCCGACCAGCAGCCCTGGTGCCCGGAGTTTAACGGGCCGATTCGAGTCTCGTCGCTGCAAACCGGGCTTTACGCCGGGCCACTGGGCAGCGCCGTAGGGCAGCACCGCTTTTCGCCCGCCTGCCGCGTGCGCGAAGAACAGCCCACCGAATACACCTTTACGCCCCAGTACGGCTACGTGGAGCTGCGGGCCATGTGCCGCATGCAGCCGCAGAACGTGGCCGCCCTCTGGATGATCGGCATTGAGGAGCAGCCAGAACAATCAGCCGAGATCTGTATTTTTGAACTCAAAGGAAAAAACAGTGGAGTAAACGGGGCCACCATTGGGTATGGCATCCATCCCTTTGGCGACCCCAGCATTACCGACGCATTCTTCGAGGAGCCGTTTGCCATTGATACCGGCGCATTTCAATGCTATGCCGCCGAATGGACAGCAACGGACGTTCATTTCTACATCAACAATGTCCACATACGCTCCCTCCCGCAATCACCGGCCTACCCCATGCAACTGATGCTCAACATCTACGACCTGTCCGAGCCACAGCTACAGCGGGAGCCGATGGAGTTTATTATTGATTACGTGTGTGTCTACCAACTTGAGCCGATTGCCGATTGACTGATTGCAGATTGCAGACTAC
>JALONX010000067.1 GCA_025454695.1 Chloroflexaceae bacterium | reverse complement strand
CGCCCATCAACGGCAGCAGGAGCGTACGTCCCAACCACGCGACGAACGGTGAGGCCTTCACGCGCATCCCCGCCCCGCCCTGCAGCGCATCATCGCCAAGGCGATAGCTCTGCTCGATGTGCAACAGCACGCCGATGAGCAGATTAGCTACTACTATGACCGTCACCAATAAAGTTGTTATGACTTGTCATTACATCTAGTGTTACACGAAGTCATAACACCTGTACATAGTACTTTCAACCTATAAACCCGTAGTACTCTTACACAATACTCGTGCCAATACGCTACCGATTGACCGAACTGATGCGGACGTGGGAAAAGCAACGTGGTGAACAGCCAGGAGAGTTGACGTTTCGCCGCATGGCGCAACTTGTTGAGCTTAGCCCAGATACACTGAATCGTATCGCGAACCAAAAGGTAACTCGTATTGACCACGAAACCATTGAGAAGCTCTGCGTGTTCTTCAATTGCCGGTTAGATGAGTTAATGACTTTAGAATAAACGTTTGCCCGACCACTTGACAGTCGGGCAATTTTTTGCTATTGTTGTTACAATAAGTCATAACAAATGAGGTGTATTATGGACTCACACGAACGCCCCGTACCCACAACGTTTCTGGTTAACAGCCGTACCTTACCCGTAGGTGATTTCTATGCTCATGGCAACTTAGGGCTGTTTGTTCCCATGCTTTTTCCTGACTACATGTGGGAGCCAAAAGAAGTTATGCAAGTGCTGACAGACATAGGAATGTGTGTTAAATCCTTTACAGATTATCCATCTGCGTTTCACCATCTCGGAGCAATTACGCTCTTGGAAGGCTTTGATGCAACACAATGCCTCAGACCAGTAGATCGTTGTGCCCTGCCGCAACGTATCTGTACGGTACTTGATGGACAACAGCGGCTCGCTACACTTGCACTTATTGCCTGTCTTCTCCATCAGCGGTTGGGTATGCTACGCGAAAAGCTTCTTCAAGATGATTACGGTAATTTGCGGGAACATCTTCAGCGTCTGCAAGCGGCATTAAGAAAGATGTTTGCATGTGAAGTTCCTGGAGTTTCACCCCAATTCAAACCTATTCTTATCCACGGTCGTACTGATTTCTGGACAAATACGGAGGATCGGCGTTTTTACAGATCAGCAGTGGGGGAATTTCTTTATACATCTCTGAACTTATTGGGTCGCGGTCAACTAGTGCCAGTAATCCCTGATGACAGTGGACTTGTGAAGCAGGTCGCTTCTATTAACCAATGGCTGGATACAATTACCACGCCAGATAGTGCGGCCATTTTTCCTACTGTTTGGCAAATCCGCTCCGGTCTAAACTGGTTGGACTACCAGTTATTCGCGCATGGTGACATTTCTGTAGCAGCGGCAGACTCGCGTAATGCTGATTTTCTTCATGTTGGAGCGTTTGTTAAGCTATTTGCTCTATCACACACGTTACTACAACGCTGCTGCTTTACCGTTGTTAGCCCAACAACCCCTGAAGCGGGAGATAGTTTGGCAACATACTACCGTGAGCGACTCAACTACTACTAATTGCCGGTGCTTGAGATGCGATAGTGCAGATGTAGAGATGTAGAGGGGCTGGAGCTGTGGAAATGAGTTCTGGGCAGCATGGCCCGCCGCTTCCTCGAACGGGAGGCATAGCGAGGCGAAGCGCTACAACGTATCGGGGTCAATGCCGAGTTCACGCAGTTTGGCCCAGGCCGCTTCTTTGGCAGCGCGTTCGGCTTCTTTGGCGGCGCGTTCGCGGGCGGCGCTCGCAAGGGCGGCTTCCCCTGCTGTGGGGCGAGGCTGCCCGGCGGCATCGTAGAGCCGTAGATAGTCTTCGTCTGACACGAGCCAGCTAGCCAACTCCGCGCTCCACAGGCGGCCCTGGTCGTCGGGTGCCATTTCAACCATGCGGCCATCGTCGAGCCGCCAGCCACGCAGACGGTTCTGCACGCCCCAGTAGGGCCGAGGGCTGATAAGTTTATTTTTTTATTCGTGTATAAAACGTCCCGTAGCAGCGCAATTTATTGCGCATTCCGGCTAATGGCGTAATAATGAGTCTTTACAACATAATCCAGACAGCCATCGGGGCAACATAGCCCGCGTAGGCGGGCTTCGCACATGAGAGCCGCGCCCTTCAGGGCTACGGCATGCGCGTTTACCCGATGTATTCCTTAAAACTCATCAGCGTGTTTGCAGTTTCCAGACGCCGAATTTATTCGGTGGACAGGGCGGCACAGAGTGTCCGGATTAAAAAGTAAAACTCCATAATTGCGCCGCTACATCGTAGTATTGATTTAATTAACGTCAGTTCGGGCTAGGCGATGGAGGAGGGCACTCGCCTCACCCGACGGGTATGGTCGGCAGGGCACCTGCTCCACGGGGACACTGCGCGTGCAGCATCTTGAGTAGGCCCCACCCCCGCCATCCGTCCATCTGCCCGCGATGCTCCGGGCCGTATCGAAGGATGCGGATCGTGCCACCGATCCGCATCCTTCGATACGGCCTTCAGGGAACCAGGCGCAACCATACACGCAGGGCGGCCTACTCAGGATGCTGGTGTGCGTGCGCGTGCCTATCCCGAACGCAGGTTAATTATTAAACTTCATCAGCCCGACGGCCCCCCGTGCGCGCATCTTATGAGACAGTACGCACATGGTGGTAGATGCACGGCCTCAGCAGTCTGGTTGTATCATGCAGCATAGCATGGGCAGGAGCTTTATTCCTCCATCTCCCAGGTTGAAATGATGGTGCCCTGCGCATCGCGGAGCACTAGCACATCGCTGCTGAGCCATGTGGCGGTGGTGCGGCCCCAGTAGAGGCTGCCCTCATCGTTGGTGCCGCTGCCGGTGTAGACGGTGACAGTGGCCCGGTTGCTCCCCAGGGTGAAGGCGGGAAACGTGTACACCGGGTCATTTGGTTTATCCTCGATGGTGATCGTCCAGCCGGTGAGCGTGACGGCAAGCAGGCCCTGGTTCTGAACATTGACAAAGCCATCGGGCAAATTTGTCACCAGTGAGTCGGCGCTGCCATCCACAAACTCCAGGCGCGGCGGCACAATTGGTGTGGCCGTGGGCGTGGCGCTCGCGGTTGGCGTTATCGTGGGCGTGACAGGCACAGCGGTGGCGGTGGTGGTGGCGGTGGCGGTTGGCGTTCCGCCTGGCCCTTCCGGGTTGGCTAGCACCAGCGGCAAATAGACACAGCGCTGCGTCTGGCAGGCGGGCGTTTGGGCGAGGGCCATACTCAGGCCCAGCAGCACGAAGCCGAGGGCGATGCAGAGTGGGATAAGCTTCATGGTACACCTTTGCGAGTTACGAGTTACGAGTTACGAGTTACGAGTTACGAGTTACGAGTTACGAGTTACGAGTTACGAGTGATCGAAGCAAAAAAGTTGTTGGCAGTTTGAAACGTAAAACGTAAAGTAGTCAGTCATCACGCAGCACGCAGCACGCAGTACGCAGTACGCAGTACGCAGTACGTTTCACGCTTCACGATTCACGTTCACGCAGCTCCCGCCGACGGGCTTCCCAGTCCAGGGCGCGGCGCACTTCCTGCCAGGCGCGAATGCCGCTCTGGCTGACGGCAGCGGTACTCTGGCCGGGGAAGGTGCTGTCGCCCACTAGCCACAGGCCCGGCACGCCCGCCGCCCGCAGCCCGGTGCTGCCAAAGCCGCTCTGGGCGGGGCGCTGGCCCGGCCCGCCCACCATGCCCCCGGCCCGGCGGGTAAAACGCTGAAAGGTGACGGGCGTGGCGCTCTGCTGGTAGCGAATGTGGCTGCGCACGCCGGGCAGCACACGTTCCACGGCGTTGAGCAGCCGTTCCACCATGTGAGTCTTCTTTTCCTGGTAGGCCGCCCGGCCCTGCGCCCGCGCCGCCCACCACGGCCCAGTTTCGCTATGAGTCGAAATTGTCAGCGCCCGCTGGCCCACCGGGGCGCGACTCGTGTCGTAGGCCGGGTGCAACGAGAGAAAGGCGCTGTTGCCTTCGCCCAGGGGCTGGTCATAATCCAGCACAATCTGGTGGTGCTCGCACAGCCCGGCGGGAATAGCCGTTTCATCAACTCCCAGGTAGAGCATACACGCGCCCCAGCCTGCTGGCTGGCGCTGCACCGTGCGCCGCAGCTTCGCCGGGGCGGCTTCGCCCAGCAGCCGGGCCACATCGGGCAGGGTGGTGTTGGCGATGATGTGGGCAGCGCGGAACTCCTCGCCACCGCTGGTGCGCACGCCCACGGCTCGCCCGTTTTCCACCAGCACATGGTTGACCCAGGTGCGGTAGCGCAGTTCGCCGCCGTCGCGCAGCAGGGCATCGGCCAGGGTGCGGGCAATGCTCCATGCGCCGCCCTCGGCGTAGAACACGCCTTGCCGGGCCAGGTCGAGCGCCACGCTGCCAAACAGCCAGGCGCACTCGTCCGCTGTCACCTGGGCGCTGATGAGCAACTGGGCGTCGAGGAACGTTCGTAGCGCCCGGTCGTGCAAGCCGTAGCGGCGCAGTTCGTGGCCCACGGTGCGGCCCATGTGGGGTAGCAGCGCGGCCACCTCGGGGCGCACGGCGGGCAGCAGCCGCAGCAGGTCGCCGCTGGTTTCCGGGGGCATGGGCGGCAAGCGCCCCGCGAAGCGCCAGGAAATGTCGGCCAGGCGCTCCTGGTTGTGCCAGAAACGCTCGGCTCCCTCGGCCACCGCCGGAAAGGCGGAACGGCGCTCCTCGGCCCAGCGGGTCTGGTCGCCAAAGCGCTTCACCACCCGGTCAGGCAGATGAACCTGCATAGCAGGCTCCATGCGCAGCACCGGAAAGCGCAGGTTGAGCCGCCGGGCTACCCAGGCGTGGGCACCGCCGGGCTGAAAGCCGCCAAACAGGGTTGCGCCCACATCAAACACATAGCTGCTGCCGTCGGGCCGTTTGCGCCGAAACGACGAGGCACACCCGCCCGGCTCCATGTGGCCTTCCAGCAGCAGCACCCGGTAGCCGTCGCGGGCCAGCAGCGCCGCCGCCGTCAGCCCGCCAATGCCCGCGCCGATTGTGATGATGTCGTAGGACATGATGAGTTACGAGTTACGAGTTACGAATGACGAGTGACCGGAGACCAGAGACCGGAGCCGGACGAGTGACGAGTGACGAGTGACGAGTGATTTTTGAAGGCAGTACGCAATACGCAGTACGCAGCACGCAGCATGTAGCACGAGACAGGTTCTCGGTTCTCGGTTCTCGGTTCTTCCAATTCTCAATTCTCAATTCTCAATTCTCAACGCTCATCCTCCCACCGCTGTTTCATACATGCGGGTCATCATACCCACCAGGAAGAAACAAGTTCCGGCGAGGGTAAAGCTTTGCCAGCGTGCTTCTTGCTGGCGGGCGAAGAGCGCCGCCGCTGGCAGGCAACCCAGGGCCGCCACGGCGTAGACGATATGTACGGCCAGGCGCAGCGGCTGGGCCACAGTAAAAAGCAGAATCAGCCCCAGCAGGCTGTTGGCGATCATCAGCAGTTGGCCCACCCAGAGGCCCGCACGGTAGTTGCTGGTGGCGGGTAGGTTTCGCAGGCCATTCACCAGGCCCCACAGCGTGAGCGCCACCATCACCAGCAGCAGCGTTACCTGCAAGCGGCCATGCAGTAGCGCAATTCGTTCCACCAACACCTCCGCGTACCTGTAGGAATCCCCACCATTATACGGGCGAAAGCGACGATCAGCAGTAAAATTGCGGCTATTTTGGATGACAAAGCTGTAAACAAGAATAGCTAGTTGGCAGTTGGCAGTTGCTAATAGAGTACTACAACGCCGTATAACAAGATGCTGACCCCATCCAGCATTGCCTGCCTGCAAACTGCAAACTGCAAGCTGTATTCCGTGGTAAACTTGGGCTGCTATGTTTACAAAAATTGGGGTGTTGCTGCGGGTGGCCTGGGCCGAGGTGCTGGTCTACCGGGCGGAGGCAATTATCTGGGTGCTCACGGGGCTGTTGCCCCTGGTGATGCTGGCTGTCTGGCGCACGCTGGCCGGTGACGGCAATATTGCGGGCTACAGCGGCGATGATTTTGTGGCTTATTTTGTGGGGGCGCTGGCCATTCGGCAGCTCACCGGCGTCTGGGTGATCTGGGATATTGAGCGCGAGGTGCGTATGGGCGAACTCTCGCCCCACCTGCTGCGGCCCCTGCACCCCCTGCTGCGCTACTTCGTCTGGGCATTGAGCGACAAGCCCCTGCGGGTGGCCCTGGTGGCACCCATGGTGGCGATTGCCCTGCTGCTGGCCCCCGGTGCGCTGCCCCAGCCCGGCGGGTTGAGCCTGGCGCTGTTGCCGCTGGCAATTGTGCTCGGTTTTGGAGTCTACTTTTGCATGCAGTGCTGCATTGGTTTGCTGAGCTTCTGGTTCACCCAGGTGCTGGCACTGCACGACTTCTGGTTTGGCCTGTATGCCCTGGCCAGCGGCTATGTGGTGCCGCTGGATCTCTTCCCCCCCGCAGTGACGCAGGTGCTGGTGCTGCTGCCCTTTCGCGCCTTGCTGGGGTTTCCGCTCGATCTGCTATTGGGCAAACTTGCCCCCACTGAGATAGCAACCGGTTTTGTGCTGCAACTCTTCTGGCTCGTGGTCTTCTTCTGGCTCATGGGCTGGCTCTGGCAGCGCGGCATTCGGCGCTATGGCGCGGTGGGGGCGTAACGTTTTGCCCGCTCGTGCGTTTGTTGCTCAGGCGCACGAAGGGGAGTGCGATGGTGCAGAATCGTAGTACCGATCTTGCCCGTATCGTCGCGCAGGCCCAGCTTGGCGACCATGCGGCGTTTGACGTACTGTATGATCGCTTTGCCGACGCACTGTTCCGCTACCTCTACGCCCGCTGCGGCGATGCTGCCCTGGCTGAAGAATTACTGGGTGATCTGTGGGTGCGGGTGGTGGAACGCCTGCCTGGCTTTCGCATCCCCGCCGCTGATGCCGAGGCTGCTATCGCCGCCTGGCTCTACCGCATCGCTCGCAACCTGGTGATTGACCACGCCCGCCGCAAAAGCAGCACCAACCTGCCCTTGCTGGAAAGCATCGCCTCCGCCGAGGATGCGCCGGACGAGCAGGTGATCGCCAGCGATGAGCAGCAAGCCCTGCGCCACGCGCTGGAACAGCTTTCGGAAGACCACCGGGCGGTGCTGCTGTTACGCTTTATGGAAGAACGGAGCAACGCGGAAGTGGCCCAATTGCTGGGCCGCACCGAAGGCGCAATCAAAGTATTGCAGCACCGGGCGTTGGGGGCGCTGGCCCGCCTGCTTGGGGTTGAACGGGGACGGAGAACGCGGTGAGCGACGGGCGTACACTCGACATGATGCTCGCTAACTGCCTGGAACGGCTCGAAGCCGGGGCCAGTGTGGCCGAGTGCCTGCGCGACTACCCGGAGCATGCGGCAGCGTTGGCCCCATTGCTGGAAGTGGCGCAAAGCGTGCGCCAGCTGCCGTTGCCCGCCCTTTCGCCCCAGGCCCGTGCCCGCGCCCGCGAACGTGCCCACGCTGCCCTGGGCCAGCACCGTTCGCGCCGCTTTGCCGGGTGGTGGTATGGGCGCTGGGCCATGCGGGGCGTGTTGGCGCTGTTGCTGGTGTTTGCCCTGCTGGGTGGCGGGGCCGCCTATGCCCAGGGTAGCCTGCCGGGCGACACATTCTATGGCCTAAAACGGGCCAGTGAAGGCTGGCAACTTGGTTTGACCTGGGATGAGTCGCGCCGGGCTGAACTGGCGCTGGCCTTTGCCGACCGACGGGTGCAGGAACTCACCACTCTGGTTCGCCAGAACCGCCCGGTTGACCAGGCCCTCGCCGCTGACCTGACCGATGAGTATGACCGGGCATGGCAAGCCCTGGCCCAGACCGACCGCGAAACCCGGGATCGGCTGCTGGGGGAATTTGAAGATGCGCTGCAACTGCACCAGCGCGAACTGGACGCGGCCCTGAACCAGCAGCCCCAGGCTTCTGGTCTGCAACAGGCTAGCCGCGCCGCCGCCAATGCCGCCACCCGACTCACGCCTACTGCCGCGCCTGCGCCGCCGCTGCCCACCGCGCCCGCCCGCTCGCCCACGGCAGTCGCACGCCAGAGTGCCACGGCCACGCCACTGCGTGCCACCGCCACCACACCCGAACCGGTCATGTCGCCAGTGGCCGCGTCGCCCACGGCTACCAATGTGGTGGTGGCCCCCGGCTTGCCGCCTGGAACCAGCCCGGTGCCGCCAACGCCGCCCGCCCGCCCGGTGGTGCCTACGCCGCCGGTGGTGGCGCGCCCCACCCTGCCGCCTGCGCCCCAACCCACGCCGGTGCCAGCGCCCACGCCCGAACCGACCCGGCTGCCCGAACCAACCCCCGCGCCGGAGCCGACGGCTGTGCCAGAACCGACTCGTGAGCCACGCCCGACACGGCCAATCGAGATTCCGACCCGTGAGCCACGCCCGACGCGGCCCGCCGAGTTGCCCACCCGCGAACCACGCCCGACGCGGCCCGCCGAGTTGCCCACGCCTGAGCCGCCGCCCACGCAGCCGCCCGAACCCACCCCTGAGCCGGAGCCGACCGCTGCGCCGGAACCGACCGTCGCGCCCGAACCAACCCCAGAGCCTCGGCCCACCCGGCCAATCGAGATTCCGACCCGCGAACCGCGCCCGACCCGCGAGCCGTTGCCGACGCGGCCCCCGGAGTTGCCCACCCGGCCACCCCGCCCGGGCGACGAGCCGCCACCGACGCCAACTGAAGAGCCAGATGAGGATGAAATTCCCACCCCGGAATCGACTCCAGTTCCTCAGCCAACGCCGTAACTTTTTTTATACTTCTGCGTTTAATACAGCGCAAGATGCGGAATGGCCACTTTACAACGGAGGAAACAATGCAACTGGTCAGAAAAAGTCTCTTGTCCCTGCTTGTTTTGCTGCTAGCCCTCTTCGTGCCATTAGGCACATGGGCAGCCGTTCCCAGTCGAGGTGATGACGGCGAAGGCCAACGACTCAAAGGAATTGTGCGAGCGTTACCAGAAACCGGCCTCGTTGGTGCATGGACAATTGGCCCCGAAACGGTGCAGGTCAATGCTGCCACCCGTTTTGAAGACGGCACCCCGACTCTGGGGAGCTGTGTTGAAGTGGAATTTACCGTTGCCAATGGGCAGAAAATCGCCCTCAAGGTAAGCCTGGATGATGATTGTGCTGCTGCGCCCGAACTGCAAGAGGTGCATGCCAGCATCGAAAGCCTGCCCGAAGGGCTGGTGGGCACGTGGCGCATTGGCGGGCAGAACTACACCGCTACCGAAGCGACCCGTTTTCAGCAGCGTGACGGCGCGTTCGCCGTGGGCACATGTGTCGAAGTGGCCTACGTGGTGCGGGGCGAGTCCCGCCTGGCTATTTCCATTAAAACCGACGACTCGAGCATGTGCAACCCCGGCAGCGCCACCCGCGAAACCAAAGGGATTATCCTGAGTCTCCCCGCTGGCGACCGACTGGGCACATGGAAACTGCTCGGCCCTGGCGCTCAGCAGAATGACTATGTGGTGAACGCCCAGACTCGCCTCGTTACGGACGATGGTGATTTTGCCGTGGGCGTGTGCGTCGAAGTCACCTTCACCGTCAGCGGCACCACCAGCACCGCCCTCAGCATCTCGACCGAGTCGCTCAGCGATTGCCGGGGCAGCCTGCCGCCCGATGACCGCCCCGGCCTGGCCCGCGAGCGCGGCCTGATTGAGGCGCGCCCGACTGAAGGGCTGTTCGGCACATGGCGCATTGGCGGGAAGGACTACACCGCCCGCGAGCGGCCCATTGCCACCCTCTTCGACCGGGACTACGGCGACCTGACCATCGGCCAGTGTGCTGAAGTGGCCTACGTGCTGGAGTCGGGCAATCGCATTGCCGCCCGTATCGCCAGCAAACCGGCCTACGCCTGCCGCCCGGCCACCGAAGAGAACGTGATTTTCGGCCTTATCCGCTCGTTGCCCAGCGGCACCAACCAGCAGGGTACCTGGGTCGTTGGCGGGCTGCCTTTCCAGGTAAACGCCCAGACGAAGCTGGAAGGCGGGCCGTTCCAGGTGGGCCAGTTGGTGCGCGTCAGCTTCACCCGCGCTGCCGATGGCACCCTGACAGCAACCAAAATCGAAGGGCGGCGGGCCATTGGCAACGTGCGCGTCGGCAAGAGCTACGGGCGGCTGGCCAGCCTGCCCAGCACCCCCGACCGCATTGGCACCTGGAAAATTGGCGACAACGACTACAGCGTGACTAGCCGCACCCGCCAGCGCCCCGAAGCCGGGCCGTTCCAAACCAACGCCTGTGTGGAAGTTCACTTTATGCTGGAAAATGGCACTCGCACGGCCCTGCGTGTGGCCACCACCGAGGCCGACGACTGCGAGCGCACGCCAGACGACCGCCCGCTCAACCGTTCGTTCGGCTTTGTGGCCCAACTTCCAGCCAGTGGCTTTGTGGGCACCTGGACGGTTGGCGGCAACAACTTTGAAGTGCGGGCCGACACCGAAATCGAACAGGAACGGGGCGCGATCGGCGTTGGTTCGTTTGTGGCCGTCAGCTACGTCATGCGCGACGGCGTGAAAGTCGCTGTCAAGATCCGCAATCTGGTGCCCCCCGGCGGCGGCGACGACAACAACCGTGGCGTGCTGCGCAACGGCCCAACCACCGCCGCAACCGGCGACCGCACCTGGACGATCAACGGCCAGGCCTATGTGGTGAACGATGCCACCTTTATTGACGAAACCGCCGGGCCGGTGAGCGACGGGCGCATTGTCACCGTCAACGCCTACACCGACGGCAGTGGCCGCCGCGTCGCCACCAGCGTCAGCGGCATCGGCAGCATCTTCCTGCCCGTTGTCACGCGCTAGCTCCTTGTTATGAGAGATAAAGGGATTGGAGATTGGGTTAACGCCTGATCTCCAATCGCCAATCTGGTGTAATCGTGTGTTTGTCATTCTGAGCGCAGCGAAGAATCTTGTGCGTGTGGACGCGCAGACCCTTCGCTGCGCTCAGGGTGACAATTGGCATTCTATTTTCAGGTCTCGATGTAGTCTCTAATCTCCAATCTCCAATTCCCATATTGGACGAACCGGCAGGGCTATGCTACTCTACCTCCCACATGCTATGTTGGGAGGTTTTTATGCAGATTGGCGCGATTTTCCCCCAGACTGAGATCGGCAACGACCCCAACGTCATCAAAACCTACGCCCAGGAAGTTGAAGCGATGGGCTTCACCCACATCCTGGCCTACGACCATGTGCTGGGGGCCAGCACCGCCAGCCGCCCCGACTGGCGCGGCCCCTACACCAGCGCCACGCCCTTTCACGAACCGTTTGTGCTGTTTGGCTACATGGCCGCCCTCACCCAACGGCTCGAACTGGTGACCGGCGTCATCATTTTGCCCCAGCGCCAGACCGCCCTGGTGGCCAAACAGTCCGCCCAGGTGGATGTGTTGAGCGGTGGGCGGCTACGCCTGGGCATCGGCGTGGGCTGGAACGCGGTGGAATACGAAGCGCTGAACGAAGATTTTTCCACCCGTGGCGCTCGCAGCGAAGAGCAGATCGCCGCGCTGCGAGCGCTCTGGTCTGAGTCCGCCATCACCTTCAACGGGCGCTGGCACACCATCAACGACGCCGGGATTAACCCGCTGCCGCCCCGCCCCACCATCCCCATCTGGATTGGCGGCCACGCCGAAGCGGCCCTGCGCCGGGCGGGCACCATTGCTGACGGCTGGTTCCCCCAGATGCCGCCCCACGACGAAGCCCGCGCCATGTGCCAGCGGCTGCGGGCCTACGCCGAAGGAGCCGGGCGCAACCCCGCCGCCATCGGCATCGAGGCTCGGCTTTCGCTCAGCCAGGTGCCCGAAAGCGGCTGGCAAAGCCATGTGGAAGGCTGGCGCAACCTCGGCGCAAGCCATCTCGGCATCAACACCATGGGCATGGGCTACCGCAGCGTAGACGAACACCTGGCGGCGTTGCGGCGGGCAAAGGTGGGGATTGAGGGTTGATGCGGCGTGAAGTGTGAAGTGTCACGTGTAATGGACGTGTAGTGTGGACTTCAGTCCGCGTCTTGGCTACACGCGGACTGAAGTCCGCACTACCCATTGTCGCGCACATACTACGCAACCAAAAACCTATCTAGATGAACCTTCAATCTCCAATCTCGAGTCTCCAATCTCCAGTTGCTCCCTCCCGCATTCACATCCTCGGCATCGCCGTTGATGATGTGCTGCCGGACGAGGCGATGGAACGGCTGGCTGGCTGGCTGGCCCAGGGCGGCCCGCACCATGTGGTGACGGTGAACCCTGAGTTTGTGATGGAGGCCCGCCGTAACCCGGCCTTTCGCCAGGTGCTGCACGCCGCCGACATGGCCCTGCCCGACGGCGTGGGCCTGCTCTATGCCGCTCGCTTTCTGGGCATGCCGCTGCGGGGGCGGGTGACGGGCGTGGAACTCACTCACCGCCTCGCCGCGCTGGCCGCTGAGCGGGGGGTTCGGCTGTTTTTACTGGGGGCTGCCCCCGGCGTAGCCGAAGAAGCCGCTGCCGCCCTGGTGAGTCGCTACCCTGGACTCACGATTGCAGGCTGCTACGCTGGCACGCCCCAGCCCCGCCACGAGCCGTTTCTGCGCCAACTCATTGCGGCGGCCCGCCCGGACGTGCTGCTGGTGGCCTATGGGCACCCTCGGCAAGACATGTGGATCGCTCGCAACCAGCCCTTTGTGCAGGTTCCCATCGCCGTGGGCGTGGGCGGCGTGTTCGATTACCTGGCCGGGCACGTGCCGCTGGCCCCCGCCTGGCTACGCCGCCTTGGTCTGGAATGGCTTTATCGTCTGCTCAAACAGCCCCACCGCTGGCGGCGCATCTTCACCGCCGTGGTGGCGTTTACATGGGCGGTGGTAACGAAAGGGAAGGCTGAAGGCTGAAGGCTGAAGGCTGAAGGGAAAAAGAAATTGTGATTATTCCTCGTTCATCAACATGCTAATGCCCTTGATGCAACGGCCACCCGCTCTGCTATATCAACACCAACAGAGTGAACGATGACGCAAAACAATTCCACACCGCAGATTAAACTTCCCATCCCACATGGTTGGCGGCTGATTGATAGATTCTTTCTGGCCCAACAGTCGCAATTAACCAGTTCTGAAGTAATCACCTTCTTTGATGGCGCGACTCCTCGCTGGCAGGAAGCCCTGGACGGACAGCAGATACGGCAACGGGGAGTGGTTCAACAACTGGTGTCACGGTTGGAAAAGAACCGTATCACCACCCTGCCGCAACTCTTGGTGTTTACTGGCCCAACCGGGGAAGGCAAAACCACCGCTTTGATGCAGGCTGTTTGCCAACTCGTACAAGAACGCCAGCACTGGCGCGTGATCTGGAATGAGGAGCCAGAGCGACCCTTTGAACCAGGCTGGATCAAAGCCCTGCCCCAGCAGCGCACCGACACCTGGTTGATCGTTTCGGATGGGATAGATGCCCTGCTCACGCCGCAAAAAAACGCTCACAAACGGAGCGGCCCGCATAGTGAAGACACCCAAAACCCGCTGCTTGGACTACTCCAGGAGCTACAGCGCCGTGGTCGGCGAGACGTGCAGTTCCTACTCTGTTGCCGTGACACCGACTGGAACACCGCCGCCCTTGACATGGCGAGTCTACGACATGTGGCTGCCTACGATCCGTTTCCGATGCCAGCCCTCGATCTGGCCGATGCCGAAGCACTCATCACCTCGTGGGAGCAGCAAGGAGCCGCTGGTTTAGGCGAATTGCAACACATTGCTCCACAAGAACGGGTGCCCCGACTGCTACAGGCGGCAGCGTCAGAAACCGACAAGCAGGAGAGTGCCCTGCTGGGCGCAATGCTCCAGCTGCGCTATGGCGACACGTTCACCAACCATGTGCGCTCCTTGATGCTCCGTTTGCAAAAGCAGAAGGCTCCCGGTGGTACGCTGCTGCATGCGTTTGCCTCTATCTTTGTGCCCCATGCCGAAGGTCTACGCGATAAACAGGGCCAACTCATGGTGCCCTACCGTTCTATGCTGGCCGAGGCGCTTGATTGTACAGTTGACGAAATCAATCGTAAGATCATCAAACCTCTGGGCCGTGAAGCAGCAGGAGCTGTATCGAAGCAATTTGTGTATGCCCGCCATCGCTCAATTGCTCAGGCTGCTGTTGTGATTTTGCAAGACATGGTGGATAGAGGAGAATTTGACACCGACATAGACCAGATTTACGCCAACCTGGCATGTAGTGCCGAACGAGCAAAAAAAGCGTATGGTGACGTGCCAGTGTTGACAGAGTGGCGCTACCTATCGAAGCAGTTTGCTGAGCAGGGCCAGCGGGAGCGGGCGGTGACAATGGTACGAGCCTTAATTCAAGAGTCGAAAGGAGAAACAAGTTTCACCTACTTTGTAACGGATCTCAGCAAACTCTATCGGGATCAGGGAAAGCCCGAATTGGCTTTGAAGGTGTTTCACGAACATGCTCGCTACGCCGACCGAGTCTATTTTTATGAATGGGCAACTGCCGAGGGTGAGGCATTTTATTACGAAAATGATGCGTGGTTATCTGCTGTATCTCTGGCTGATACTATACGAGGAGAGTTTGATCTTCGTCGTATCAAATACTCATTAAACGGTCTTGCCACCGCTTTCCGGCACCTGTCTGAACGATACTACGACGAAGAGGTGTTTATACAAGCGCGCCTTGCTGCCGCCTATCTGGGGCTTCATCGAGCTTTGAATGCAGGAACTTACCCACAGGAAGAAACTGTCCTGCGGAAGACCGATGCAGCTTTACGCAGGCATCGTGAAGAGTGTGAAAAGGCAGGCTATTCCATAATGGATTCGCAACTGGCTTTTGAGCAGTTTCAGCAAGGTACCTTGCGAGCCTGGGAACAGGCCGCAGGAAGTCTACCTTCGGTACCACCTCCCACTCAACTACGCTTTGAACAACTAGCACGTAAATTAAATATTGAGTACAAAACTATGTAGCACCCACCTTGCTACAGCCGCACAAGATGAAGGAACTGGCTATGTCACACAGCACCGCCGAGAAGATTGAGGAACTCCGCCGCCGCCGCGAAGAGTTACAGCGGGGCGACACGCAGGCCATTCAGAAGCAGCACGAGCGCGGCAAGCTCACTGCCCGTGAACGGATTGAGCAACTGCTTGACCCTGGTTCGTTTGTAGAACTGGATGCTTTCGCCGTTCACCGCAGCAGCAACTTTGGCCTGGGCAAACGCAAGCCCATGGGCGATGGTGTGATCACCGGCCATGGCACGATTGAGGGCCGCCCGGTCTGTGTCTTCTCGCAGGATTTTACGGTCTTTGGCGGCTCGCTGGGCGAGGTCTTCGCCGAGAAAATCTGCAAGGTGATGGATCTGGCTCTGCGCATGGGTGTGCCATGCATCGGCATTAACGACTCGGGCGGGGCGCGTATTCAGGAGGGAGTGGTGGCCCTGGGCGGCTACGCCGAAATTTTTTACCGCAATGTGATCAGCAGTGGCGTCATTCCCCAACTTTCCATCATTGCCGGGCCGTGCGCTGGCGGCGCGGTCTATTCGCCAGCGATGACCGACTTCATCCACATGGTGAAGGGCAGCAGCCAGATGT
>JALONX010000066.1 GCA_025454695.1 Chloroflexaceae bacterium | reverse complement strand
CGCTGTCACGTTGGACGAGATCAAGCCGTAGCACCTCGCCCGCCTGGGCCTGCCGTGGCACCCGCAGCCGCAGGCCGAAGGTAAGTTGCTCCGGTGAGCGGGGCATCACCGGCACCTGAGCCACGCGGCCCGGCGGAAAGACGATTTCAACCCGCACAATGTTGCCGCCGCCTGGCAGGGTTGGCCTCAATTCGATACGCTGCATCTGCTGCCAGAGGTTCTTGATCACCCGTGGATCGCGGTGGTGCAGCGTTACCTCCAGGTTCGGCCAGCGGGGTGGCCGCATGACCTCCAGCCGCACCAGCGTCTCCCTGATGATGAGCGGATTGCTCACGACGAAGAAGTAGTCAATCTCCTCGTCTGGCACCAGGTTGATGATGTTGGTGTTGCACTGGGCCAGCTTGCCATGGCTGGCACCAATCGCCGTCACCCCGGCAGCCACATGGTCAACCGGATTGTAGACTTCAGCGAAGAGACAGCCGTGCCGCTCGGTCGCCCCGGTAGGAATGGGCGGGATCTGCTTCTTAGGCCAGCGTGCCCGCAGCGTCATGGTGGCACCGGGGGCCAGGTTGTAGCCCACCGCCGCGCTAATGACGTTGTTGCGAAAGTCATCGGGAAACACCGGGGTGGAGAAGGGACTCTTGAAGCTGAAGGTCACGACAAAAGCACGGGTGGTGGCGGTGCCGGTGTTGCGCACGCGGGCGTAGAACCAGTTGTCCTGGCCATATTCCACCTGCTGCCAGCCAGCTTCTGGTAGTTCGTTCTGCTGTGACCAGAGCGACTCGACCCTTAGATTGGAACCTTCCGTACAGTGTAGCAGGCCTCGCTCGTGGAAGTTGTCGAGAATCTGACGCCCGTAGCGCAGCCGATACTCGGGCAGGTCGTGGTTCTCGTCCATGTACGCTTCCGCACCCTTGGGCATGGTGCCGTTGGCGGGTACCCGCGTATGGCTGAGAATCAGCGTCTTGAGCAGTTCGTCACGGGCAGCGCGGCAGTTGACTACGTTGGTGGGGTCGCCGCCGCCCGTGTCAAGGAAGATGTTCCACAAAGCTGATGACCAGATCTCGCCGTCGTCATGCACATTGTTGAGCCAGTCGCCACCAGCGCCTGAGGCGATATTCCAGGGATAGACTTTCGTCCCGTCAACCCGGCACATGCCGCCTTCATCGGCGAAGCACCAGTCCTCAAACACCTCCCGCTGGAAGGGGCGATCAGGCGCGAAGTAGGCACAGGCCAGAATATCACCAAAGCCCTCGCCCATGGCCCCGGTTTCGTAACGATGGGTAGTTGGGTTGGCGCTATCGCCCCAGCCCGGCACCATATCGGACTGGAGGCCGTGGCCATATTCGTGGATCATCGCTTCAGCATCTTCGCCTCGGTCTGGTTTACATACCCCAGAATGACCCAGGCGAATGGTGTCGTCGCCGGGGTTATAGGAAGCATAGCTCTGATTGGCATGTGGAACGACATTCACCTGGGAGTTATGCGCCGTAGTGATGCCGAGGGTGTTCTGAATGTAGCGTTGCAGCGAGTCGAGATGGTAGTAGCCCATCACTGCCTCAAAACCATCCTGGTTGCTCGCATACGTAAAGTTGTTTTTGTTGGTCTCCTCTGGCGAGTTCAGCACCTTCACAAAAGGGCCTTCCAGCCGATATTTGGTGCCCACTTTGCCGATCTGGTGCAGCGTGCGGGTAACTCGCTCGCCGTCAATGATTGCCTGAGCCGTGCCAGCGAAGCCGCAAGTCGCCACTGTCGCCGCTTTGCGAGCTGCCTCCTGGCTTAGCGGCGCGGCATCGCCACGGGGTGTCATGACCTGAGGCCACGCCACATGTTCCAGGTTCAGCTGCCGCACCCGCCGCGACGAGGCCAGTTGCACCAGAATCTCGGTGCCGAAGATGGGAATACCATCCTTCTGCTGGCGAAAGCGGCAGATCGTGCTGGTGAGGGTGACGGTCGCTTTGATCGTTTGCAGATCGTCGCCACTCACCGATAGGTTCAACTCGTCGGCATGGGCCACCAGAAAACTTTTGACCGAATCCTCGGCGCTGTCTGACAGGGGTAGTTCAAAGTCGCTGCGGATATCGCGGGGCACACCGGTGCGTGGGTCACGCTCCACCAAGGTGCCATTTACCAGCAATGAGTCGTTACTCATAACATAGCCTCCATATCTATTTATACACCCCACGACGGCGTGGGGTTACATACAGGTTCTGTTGGGCGGCACACCCACATACCCCTGAGTCTCATACGCGACGAGGTGAGGGGTGGCTGCTTCTATTTCTTTCGCATAGTGGGCAGTGTATCCATTTTTTATGGTACTGCGAACCTGGCCAGAGCGCGTCAGGCTAGTAGCGAGGGTGGGGATTAGTCAGCAGTGAGGATTTGTGTAGGAGGCCTACTTTCACTTGCGCGGCGGGCGGTGAGGGGAGCGTGTATCACGTAGCGGTTCGCCACAAGAGCTTTGACCAGCCACTCAACGTGGGCGTGATTGTGAAGCGGCATCAACGCACAGGCAAACAGGCATACGTCTATCTGTTCAGTACAGACCGAATCTTAGCGTGGGACGTGCTGCGCAATGACTACCAGTTGCGCTTCCAGATCGAGTTTGTGTTTCGTGACGCCAAGCAGTACTGGGGCTTGGAGGGCTTTATGGTCATCAAAGAGGCGGCGGTCAACGGCGATGAACCTGGCGTTTCTGATGGTCAACCTGAGTCGTCGGCTCTTGCGGGAGCGTCAAGCGCACGAGCCAAACGCTGGCGTGCTGGATCTGAAAGCCCACTACCGCGGGCTTTGCTATGCCCAAGAAGTGATACAATTGCTTCCGAAAAAACCAGAGCCGGGTTTATTGCGCCAGATCCTCACGCAGCTTACCGGCCTTGGGCGTATCCATCAGGCTCCTGCTGAACCCAGCCTTCCATAATTGGCGAAGATATTGATTGGAATGAGTAAAATCTGTATCACCCTAATGCGATAGGGTTATAACCACTGCCCCGCACTGAAGGGGTTTGAAACCTGACCCGACCGACGCCCTGCGACACGAGGTGCCGCGTAGCTACCACTGCCCCGCACTGAAGGGGTTTGAAACGATAACTGTGACGAGGCGGCCACCAGGCCGTAGGAGGGTAGCTACCACTGCCCCGCACTGAAGGGGTTTGAAACGCGCGCTCCCCAATTTCCGCTGGCTGACCGTCCGGTATGACCCTGTGGCTCTATGGCACCCGCATTGCAGAGCCACTGCCCGCAAAAAATGACAATTCCGTCAATACCTCTTCACAAATTTGCGAGTCTTTGTTATACTACCCTCATCATCCGTTAGTCCTTCACAAAAACTTAATTTGGCGGAAGCACAATCGCCCGGAATGCTAACAATTCAAGCATCCTGTCCCCAGGATCAGGATAGCTTGAGGTGTGTTGTGCATGGCAGCATGCACCATACAGCAAAGGAGTGGGCTATGACGCAAGTCGAACAGGGAACGTCGACGGATTATGTGGCCCCGCATCTTCCCTTCGCCCTCATGCGGGCCAGGCTGACGCTGCGCCTGCTGGTGCCAACCACCCTGCCGCCCTACAAAGGGGCGCTGTTGCGTGGCGGCTTTGGCTACGCCTTTCAGCGCACATGCTGCCCGCAGCCCTGCTGGAACCACAGCCACACCTGCGCGGTTGACGCCCTCTGCCCCTACCGCTGGGTCTTTGAAACGCCGCACCCGCCCAATGTTGATCATCTGCACGACCTGCAAGATGTGCCACGCCCCTTTGTGATTGAGCCACCGCTGGATCACAAACGGCAGTATGCCGCAGGCGACACACTCGAATTTGGCCTTACGCTGATCGGGCGGGGGATTGATTTTCTGCCCTACTTCCTCTTCGGCTTCGAGCAACTGGGTAAGATGGGCCTGGGCCGCGACAATGCTCCCTTCCGGCTGGAACGGGTGGAGGCGCTGCGGCCCTGGCAAACAGCGGGTGCAGTGGTGTATCAGGATGGGCGCGTAACGACCGGAGACCGGAGACCGGAGACCGGAGCCACCCCAGCCACGCCTGCGGGTCTCCCGCACTACGATGGGGCGGTGCTGGCGGCCCAGGCAGCGAAGCTCCCCGCCGACCTGCGACTGACCATGCAGACGCCGCTGCGGGTCAAAGCCCGGGGCGCATTCATCGAACGTGTGGATGTGCCCGCCATGGTGCAGAGCATTGGCTGGCGGCTGAACGCCCTGGCGGCCTTCCATGGCGATGGCCCCTGGGACTATGACTACCGCCCGCTGGTGGAGCAGGCCCGCAGCGTGGTGGTGGAGCAAAGCCAGGTGCAATGGGTAGACTGGGAGCGTACCTCTACCCGTGGTGGCCAGGCCCAGAAGATGAAACTCGGCGGACTGATTGGCAGCGCGGTACTGCGCAACGTGCCCGTAGCCCTGCGCACACTGCTGCTGGCGGGCAGCCTGGTGCATGTGGGCAAAGCGGCGGTGTTTGGGCATGGCGGCATCGCCCTCACGTCACATATGTGACGGGGTGGTGTGGTAGGGTGGGGGTAAGCAAGGAGATGAGGCTGAGGACGTGCATTGGAGAACAGGCATGACGACGTTCACCTTAACGATGATTGATGCCCTGGGCATTCAGGACTATATCTTTGGCAGTAACCGACTGCGGGAAAATCTCGGCGGTTCGCAATTGATCTATTCCCTAACTGGCCCATGGCTGAAGGACGCTTTTGCAGAGGTAGAAGATGTCGGCAAGTCGCACAATATGCAGGATGATGGGAACATTGATCTGAGCAAGCAGATACTCCCCGACAATGATCTACAAGCCGAAGTGATTTTTGCTGGTGGCGGCAATGCCCTGCTGCTCTTTCGCGAAAACAAACAAGCCGTTGCCTTTGTGCGCGCCCTCAGCCGCAAGCTGGTGGAAGATGCCCCTGGACTGGAAATCACTGCTGCACACCAGGATTTTGCATGGGAGAGTGAACCTATTGGTGGCGATGATCTGCAACAAAGTGTTCACAAACGCTTGATTGCCAAGCTCAACCACACTAAGCAACAGCGCCCCACCGGAGTCGCCTTGCTTGGCCAGAGTGTAACGATGGAGTGTAATTCCACCGGGTTGCCTGCGGTGGGCTACTCTAATTTCACGTTTGGCCGCGATCGTCAAGAACCGGGGGCCGATCTACAAGCTCTTAGTGCTGATGTGCTGGCCAAAGTCGAAGAACACGTCTGGCGTAACGCCAGAGAGCGTTTTGAGACGCTGTTACCAGCGGAAGCACGACTTCCTCATTTCGCCCTGCGTGATGACTTTGATAAATTGGGGCGCACAGAAGACGATCAGAGCTATATCGCTGTTGTTCATGCTGACGGCAACAACATGGGAAAACGTTTCGAAAACATTATGAAACAGTTTATCTCAGCGGAACATAATCGTGACTGCCTCAATGCCCTTCGTGCTCTCTCGCAAGCTGTGGAAAAAGCCGGAAAAGAAGCGTTGCAAAACACGGTAACGCGCATGGTAAAGGCTCTCACACACCCTGATGCAAGCGAAGAGATGAATCAATTTTATAAGGGTTTACAGCGGCTTAGCAAAACAGAGTTATCGAAGCTAGAGTTTAACCTAACCCAGGGCGATTCGGTGCCAGTGCTGCCTTTCCGTGTCATCGTCTTTGGCGGCGATGATGTGACCTTCGTGTGTGATGGACGCATGGGTCTGCCGCTGGCTGCGGCCTACCTGGAGGAGTGGGAAAAGGCGAGCGAGGGGTTGCCGGATTGGGGAGATAGCAAAGACGGCAAGCCCCAGAAGAAACCGGCCTATGCCTGCGCTGGTGTAGCGGTGGTGAAAACCCACTACCCCTTTGCACGGGCCTATGCCTTGAGCGAAAGACTCTGCAAAAAGGCCAAAGACGCCGTAAAAGGGGGTAATCTTGATGGCAATGCTTCGGCCCTGGATTGGCACTTCGCGCTGAGTGGCCTGAGCGGAACGATCAGCGATATTCGTACCCGCGAGTACCGGCCAGTGATAGAAAATAATCATGAAGTGCTGGAAATGCGCCCGGTGATGATAAAGCAGGCGCTGCTCCAACCGCAGTGGCGCACATGGGAAAACTTTGTGGATATGGTTGCGATCTTTAAGGGTGATACGAAAGTATCGGACTCAGGCATGAAGCAGCAGCAGGTGTATGCTGCCCGCAGCAAAGTTAAAGCCCTGCGCGAGACGCTCCGCAAAGGCCCAAAGGCAACGCGGCAATTCCTCAAGATCTACATGGCCGATTCCTTGCAAAGCAAACTCCCGCCACTTTCACATGCCGACCCCGCGTTGCAAGAAACGGGATGGGGCGTGGAACAAGGCGGGCAAAAGCCTCAACCGACCATGCGCTGTGCCTACTTCGATGCGATTGAAGCGATGGATTTTTTCCTGCCCATCTCGCCTGTTGAGACCACGAAGGAGCCGAGATGACACGCTACTATCTCACCATGCAGCTACGGAGTGACACCACCTTCGGGCGGGGCGCTGGTGTGGCCGGGCTGGTTGACCTGGAGATTGAACACGACCAGCATGGTTGCCCCTTCATTGGCGGGCGGGCGCTCAAGGGCTTGCTGGTGGAGGAGTGGGCCAACCTGCGCTTTGCCCTGGGCAACACAAGCGACTGGGATGCGGAAGCGGAATGGTTGTTTGGCACCAGTGGCGACATCCACGCCCACATGCATGTTGGCACCGCCACGCTCCCGCCGGATCTGGTTGCTGCCATTCAGGCTGAGAAAACCCTGCAACCCCAGGATGTGCTGGCATCGCTCACCGCCATTCGGCGGCAGACCTCGATTGACGCCGAGGACGGCGCACCGCAAGACTCATCGCTGCGTGCGATTCGGGTGCTGCTACGCGATACATTTTTAGTTGCACCTCTCGATTTTGATGCCGACTTCAGCAACAAGGATCGCACGTTGGGCCTGCTGACGGCCTGTACCCTGGCGGTGCGGCGCGGCGGCACGGCCCGCAACCGGGGGCGGGGGCGGCTCCAGCTCTTGCTGCATGAAGCCGAACCTTCGGCCTACACCGATGCGACCTTTACCGAGGCCTGTTTCGCCACATTTGCCCGACTCATCAGCCCGAATGAGGTGCAGTCGTGAACGTGATTACCTATCAAATCTACCTGGAGCAACCGTTGCTGGCCACCCAGCTGGCGGGCGACCCGAACAGCAGCGTCTCGTTTGATTTCATTCCTGGCAGTCTCATTCGGGGTTTGCTCATTCACCGCCACTTGAAGCAGCAGGGAATTGACGAACGCACCAGCGATATTCTGCTGGACAATGGAAAACCCAGCGCATGCGCCAACCTCTTCTTCAGCGACGCGGTGCGTTTTCTGCACGCCTACCCGCTGGCAGACCAGAACACACGCACCTTGCCAACGCCACGGTCGTTGCTGCACTACAAAGGTGATGAAGCTGACGCTAAAAATACCATTGACGTGTTTAATGCCAGCCACAAGGACTGGAATGTGTCCAGCCGCAACGAAATTGAACAGCGCCGCAAAGACGAGCCGTTGAAACCAATCACCACACCCTTCTGCTGGGGCAATGAGCAGGGATTGACGTTGTACAAACTTCAACCCAACCGCATTGCCGTTCACATGTTCCGCAAGCGCATGGTGGGGCGAGCCACCCGCGATGAGGGCACCGTGTTTCGCTACGAATCATTAGCGGCGGGCCAGTGGTTCGGCGGGGTCATCCTCACGGAACATAACGACGAGGCGGCCAGCCTGAAAAAGTTGTTAGAGCTGCGTTCAACTGCATGGATTGGCCGTTCGCGCAGCGCCAGCTACGGCAAGGTGCAAATGCACCATGTGCAACGGCACAGCACCTGGCGCGAACACGGCGGAGCGCCAATCACCGATATAGCTGCTGGCGAACGGCTAACGCTCACGCTGCTGAGCGACACGCTCCTGCGTGACCAGCACGGCCAGCCGCTGGTGCGACTCACGAACGAGCGCCTGTCGGACTACCTCGGCTTTGCCGTGACAATTGACGAGGAGCATACGTTTACCGCTACCACTCAGCTTGGTGCGTTTAACAGCGCCTGGAAACTCCCGTTACCGCAAACGACCGCCCTGACCGCAGGCAGCGTGATCGTGTGTACGACGCAGGAAGCCGTGGCAGCAGCGACGCTAAGCAAGCTGGAGCAACAGGGCCTGGGCGAGCGCCGCAACGAAGGATATGGCCGCATTGCCGTGAACTGGCATGTTGCCCTGAAAAACACGGTCAACCTGGGCACGTTGCAGTTCGGGCAGATGCAACTTGAGCACACAGGCGACATCCCCCCAAATATTACCTCCAGTGCCGGGAAAGCGCTCGCTCAACGTATTGCCAATAGCATGTTGCAGCAACACATTAACGACCAGATCACGTCCTTTGTACATGAACACATTCGCGAAAACCACCTGAAACTGTGGCCACCCAATAGCCAACTGGGGCGGGTGCGGGTGCTGGTGCGCCGCGCACAGGTGAGCCAGAATTTGGCTGATGTGCAGCTGGGACTCAAGAGCTTTAAGGACGCAGGTAAAAGCCACTTTCAACGCATGCCGTTCCGAGGGGGCACGCTCTGGGATTGGCTGCAACGGCTGACCAATCACCCGGAACAGGTCTGGAATGAGTTAAGTCTATCACAAGAGAATCCCCTCTTCCAGACGTTTACTGGCAAGCGCGATGCAGCCAGTGCCACGAAAACAACGTTGGAACTGATAGAAGCTGTGCTGCGGCAACCGGCACGACTGCGGCGGGCTGCGGAGGTGGACAATGGGTGATTGGAAAAAATCACGCAAGATTGTGGCGCGACTGGTGGTGCAAGGCACCCTGGAACTGACCAGCCCGGCCCACCTGGGCAATGGCGAAAGCGAGGGCTTGACGGACATGCCGCTGCTGCGCGACCCGCTGGAGAACCGACCACTGCTCACCGGAACTTCCATTGCCGGGGCGCTACGCGGCTATATGCTCACCCGAAAGATTGGCTATGGTAAGGTAGAACAGAAGGGTATGGTGGACGACCTGTTTGGCATGGTCAAGGGCGATGATGCCGATGATGCCGGGCAAAGCCCGCTGATTGTTGAAGATGCACTGGGCACAGCGGCAGGTGTCGGGGTTGAGGTGCGCGATGGGGTGCGGATTAATGCTGCCACCCGCACCGCCGAGGATAAATTTAAGTACGATAGCGAGTTTTTGGCCGCAGGCACCAGTTTCGAGCTGCGCTTTGAACTGCTGCTGCCAGATGACACCGAGAAGGCCAACAAACTCAAAGCTGGGCTGGCCGCCGCGCTCCAGGCACTGGAAACGGGCGAGATCGCCATTGGCGCACGCAAAAGCCGGGGCTTCGGGCGCTGCCAGGTGCGGGGCTGGCGGGTGATCGAGTTTGATCTACGGCAGCCGCAAGCATTGCTCGACTGGCTGCGCACCGACCAGGATGCCCAGATGCAGCTGCCCCAGGCAAAAGCCTGGCTTACCATCGCCAGTTTGCTTGGCTCGCCGATTGAGAACGACGCCCGTGAGTCCTTCACCATTCATGCGACGTTTGCATTGGCCAGCCCGCTGCTCATTCGCTCGGAAGAGCCGTTGACCGACGGCGACCACCAGCCCGACGTTGCCCACTTGCGTAATGGCCGGGGCGAGCCGGTTGTGTCGGGCACCAGTCTGGCGGGCGTGCTGCGGGCGCGGGCGCTACGGATTGTGAACACGCTAGGCGTGAAGGCTGACATCATTGACGGGCTTTTCGGCAGGGATATGCAGGTACACCAAGCAAACCCGAGCGCCAGCCGCCTGATCGTCGAAGAAGTGGTTGTGCGGGAAGGTAAGCCGCTCGTTCAGAACCGGGTCGGTATTGACCGCTTTACTGGCGGCGCTTTTGACACCGCACTCTTCGCTGAAGCGCCCCAGGTGGGCGGCGCGGTGGAGTTGAGGCTGCAACTCCGGCAACCAAACGTAACTGATGAAGCGGACAAACAGAAGCAGGAAGCGGAAAAACAGCGCCAGGAGGCGGAAAAACAGCGCCAGGAGGCGGAAAAACAGCGCCAGGAAGCTCAGATTGGACTGTTGCTGCTGCTCCTAAAAGACCTGTGGACGAGCGATTTGCCACTGGGTGGCACTAGCAGCATCGGGCGGGGGCGGCTGCGCGGAGTCAAAGCCGAATTAACACGTAAACAGGCCTCGGTCAAGGAACCAGACACCTGGACGATTGAGCAGGTTGGTGACAAGCTGCACCTGAGCGATGACGGCGCACAACTGAATACGTTTGTTGAAGCGCTCCTTGCGCTGCAAACGAAGTAAGGCTGCATGGCATTGCCACGTCACCCTGAACGGCGTGAGCGGTCTTCAGCGCATAGCCATGCAGCCCCCTCCCTGCGGTCGGGGTGACATGGAGGTCATGGCACACAGCGTTTCGTTGTTACAAACTACGACGGGAACACATTTATGCGTCAGATTAAGTCTTGCAAAAGTTCTGTGTCAACCGAGGCGGTTGACAAAGCCCAAGCCCCCGACCTGCACACATGGTTAGCGCAACAGGCGCTTGCCCTGACCAAAGACAGTGCTGACAAACGCTGCTGGCTGCTAGCCCACTGCAACGATGGGGTGATCTGGGGCGAGGTGCGCGAGGGGCAACTGGCCCTCTCGTGCGAGGCCTTTCCCGAGCGCGGCCTGGCCCTGCGCTGGGAAACGCTGCAACAGGCCCGGCTCTTCAGCGATGCTGCTGAGGTGCTGCTCTGGCCGGGGCCGCAGGGCTGGCAGGCTACCACACGCCGCGACGAACAGGGCAACGACGCTGAATACATTGATGAGGCGCATTTGCTGTGGGGCACTGAGCGTTGGAGTACTAAAGAGAATGGTGAAAAGGATGGCTTTATCAAAGTTATCGAAGGTGTGCAGGGCATTGTCCATGCACCGCCAGTAACAAAAGCACCTTCAGACACAAAAGACCCCAATGCCCGCGCCCGCCTGAAAGTACGCCACTACCTGGGCGAAGACGAGGCAGGCGTGGTGCGGGTGGTGGCGAGTCGGTTGGTGGGGTTGGTGTCGCCGGGGTGAGCAGCGTATCCATCGCCAGCAATGCCGTAGGGGCGGATGGGCCTATCCGCCCTCGCTGATGATCATTGTTCACAATGGCAACCCATCATTGCGGGCAATGCATCGCATTGCGGGCGGATACGTCGATCCGCCCCTACGTCGTGGTGATGCAAAGTGTTAATTTTGCGTTTCACTATGCGGATTACTTTAGCAAAAATAGAATATAAGAATGTACAGCAGCTGTTGGAGGAAGCCAGTTGAGCCAAACACCATCTACAAACACATCTACTGGAAAGACCTTTGTTCAGGTCTTGGTGGATTGGTCGAAGCCAATTGCTGCTGTTTTTAGTCTTTGTGTTGTGATTGCTACTATTGCTACATTTCTCTTTGGCGATGGAGTTCTGCTGCGAGGGGCGGATGTACGATACATTGTTGGTGAACCTATTCCAATTAATCCTGAAAATTTTATCAATGCAATAACAATTTTTAATAGAGGTGAACGAGATGCTGAGGATGTAACAGTTCGATTTGTGTTTTCTTCTTCTGAAATAACCTCTTATAATTGCTCAGATCAGAATTTCATTGATAAGCCACAGTGTGAAAAATCCGAGGATAATAAATCATTAATAGTGCGCTTTAGTCGTCTTTCTCCTGAGTTTCAAGACGAAACAGGATTGGGACATGGAATGGTTGTCCTAAATACTAGAGGCGTAGGAGAAAGACCTTCCACTCGATGTATGTCAGAAAGTAGTTGTAGAGAAGGGGTTTATTTAAGGTCTCTTGGTGACACTATTCTACTGGGTTTACTGGCATTTTTTGTGGTTGTATTTTTGTTACGTGATGGCGTGCCATTTATACAGAGAGTTTTGGCAAAAAAAATAAGGACGGTACCTTGAGTTACCGTCCTTACGATTTTCTTTACCTGGATACCGTCACACTTGTACAAAGATGTAGTAGCAGTAAAGTAACGGAACTGCAATTACCACAATGACCACAAAGCACTGGCTAATGAAACGAATTACCTGCTCATCACCCTGCGGCGCAGGGCTTCTGCCTGTAGGCAGCATGTTAACCTCCTTTTGTTTAAGTACACTTGAGACGGAACTATTTGTACCGTTATCTATAAGTATATCGCCCTCATCTGCTTGTGTCAATGCCTGTTTGTCAGAAGATTGGAGGAATGGTACTATGTCTGTGCAAGGGTATACCCAATGCCCCGCTTTGAAGGGGTTGGAAACATCGAGAGCACAGGCTACTGAAACGGTTTACCTGAACTTCACCTCGACGTTCATCAGGGCTAAATCCTTGTGAAGCGCCTTAATCTGCACAGCAGCAGATTAAGGCGCTTGTTATTCAGGAGGAATATCTATGCTTCCAGGCCAATCACAATCTATATCCACCGCCCGCGCCGCCCTGGCTCCCTACAACTTTGTCCCGTTACCGGATACAGTGGTGGGGGCGGAATTGCCCTTGCCAACCCATGACACCTACCACGCAGACCGCCATACCGGGCGCATTGCGTGCGAACTTACCACCGCCTCGCCGCTGTATGTGCGCTGCGGCTACACGCCAGAGGAGTATGCCGACCTTTCCGAGAAGTCGTATTCCGATTTGACACCAGAGGAGCGGCGCAAGCGGGCGCAGTTCTTCAGCCTGGCTGACCCGAAGCAGCCGGTGATACCAGGGAGCAGTTTGCGCGGTATGCTGCGGGCGCTGGTGGAAATCGCCAGTTTTGGCAAGATGGAGAAGGTGACGGACGTGCCGCGCTTCTTCTTCCGGGCGGTGGCAGCCCAGCGCGATGACCCGCTGGCAGCGCCCTACAAAAGCCAGCTACGCAACGTGCGGGCGGGCTACATCGAACACCGCAATGGGCAGTGGTTTATTCGCCCGGCCCGCGCCATCAACGGCGAGACTTTTATCAAGGTGCGCGAGCAGGATATTCCGCCAACCCTGGGCCTTATTCGGCTTAACAGCCCGAACTACAAACTTCAGCTCATTCCGGTCAGTTTCACCACCAAGCGGCTCAAGCCTAGCCCCCGCTCACCCCAGGGGCGCACCGTGGTTGAGTTGATTGATAAGCCGGGCATGCACCCCGAAAGTGGCTGGATTGTGACCAGTGGGAATATGACCGAAACGGGCGGCTCTGGCCAGCGCAGCCCGCGCAAAAATCATGCAGTGGTGCTATCTGCTGGCGACGGTGAGTGGAAAATTGCTGACAAAGCGGTTGAAGACTATCGCAACGGCTTGAGCGATTACCAGATTGAACAGCTTGGCAACAACGGGGTGTTGGAGTCTGGTCGCCCGGTCTTCTACTGCGAGCCGCCACGGGGCCAGAACGAGGTGGTCTACTTTGGCCATAGCCCCAACTTCCGCTTGCCCTTCCGCTTCCCCGGCAGTGAGCGGGCCGCCACGCCGCTGGACTTTGTGCCACTGCACCTGCGCGATGAGTCCATCATTGACATAGCCGAAGCCATCTTTGGC
>JALONX010000733.1 GCA_025454695.1 Chloroflexaceae bacterium | reverse complement strand
GCACCACCCCACTCGACTCGGTGCTTTTGCCATAGCTGGAGATGGCGATAAAATCAATCGCCAGCGGCATCTCAATCGCCCGGGCCAGGTCTACAATAAAGGTCATACAGCCCTTTAGCACACCCACCAGCAGCAGATCATTTAAGGAGTCATAATCCTGGCTAATCTGCTGGCCCAACTCGCGAACTTTGGTTTGAATCTCTTCCGTCGAAATCAAAATGCGGGCAATGTCGGCATGCATGTATACACCTCACGGCCATTGACGAGTGACGAGTGCCTGACGGCTGACCGGCGACGGGAGACCGACGACCGGGGCCGGACGAGTGACGAGTGACGAGTGACGAGTGACGAGTGACGAGTGATGATTAGTTAAATTTACGCTGTACGTTTCACGTTTCATGTTTCACGCAGCACGCAGCACGCAGCACATTTCACGTTTCACGCAGTACGCAGTACGCAGTACGCAGCACGCAGTACGCAGCACGCAGCACACTTCACGCTTCACGCACCATCCCCACCCACAGCGGGCGCGGGCTGGTGTCGGTGGCGACACAGCGGGCGTCGGCCCGCAGCCCCGCCAGCCAGACCACGCCCCGCCCATCGGCCAGAATTGGCCAACCACCGCGATAGGATCGTGGTACCTTCTGGTCAACAAAAAAATCTTGCAGGCTGCGGCTGCCTGCGCCCCCGGCAGGGCGAAAACGCTCGCCGGGCCTGCGCCGCCGCAGGTGCAGCGCACCTTCGAGTCTGTCGGCATCCAGTGCTACCCACCAGGGCGGCGAGGCGCTGGCAGGCCGGGCGGTTCTGGTGCGGAGTTGCCAGCCCTGCCCCAGGTCTGTGTCACCAGGGCAGACAACCGCCACATCATCACCATGGAACTGGGGCACTGGCAGGTCATCGCGTCCGTCGCTCGTCGCTTCAAGCGCTATGGAGCAAATCAGCAGTCGGTCAGGCCAGGCTTGCACCACCAGCCTCGGCCCAAGTTCCACGCGGGTGCTGCCCTGGCGCAGGGCGTGCAGCGTGTTTTCCAGGTGGGCCTGGCTCAGCTCCGCCTCGCCATCAAGCAGCTGCAAGGCTCGGCGCATGGCGTGCCGTTGCAGGGCCGGGTGCAGCCGTTCCCACGCCTCACGCCAGAACAGCAGCGTGCCGTTGCGGGTCTCAGCCAGGCCTGGCCAGTGCTGGTCGAGCTGCTCTTGCATAAAAGCAAAATCGGTGGCGCTGCTGGCCGCCAGCCGCCCAAGTGTTTCCACAATCTGCGGGTTGTAGCCCTGCAGCTGCGGCAACAACTCCAGCCTGATGCGGTTGCGGGTGTAGTGTGTGGAGGTGTTGGACGAGTCGAACTGCGGCTGAAGGCCCTGTTCGGCACAATAGGCTTCAATCTCGGCACGGGTGGTGGTGAGCAGGGGGCGGAGGAGAGGCGGCGACCAGTTGGCAGTCAGCGGTTGGCAGTTTACAGTTTCCGCAGCGTCTTTCTGCCCCAGCTGCGAACTGCGAACTGCCAACTGCCAACGGCGCTCACCAAATTGCATCCATTCTTCCCAGGGTAGCTGGGGGCGCATGCCCCGCAGCCCGGCCAGGCCTGTGCCCCGCAGCAGGTGGAGCAGCACGGTTTCGGCCTGGTCGTCGGCGTGGTGGGCCAGGGCTACGGCGCTCGCTCCAACTTGCCCGGCTACCCGCGCCAGGGTGGCATAGCGTGTGCGGCGAGCTGCGTCCTGCACGTTGTGGGTGGCGAAAGCCCGTGTGCCATCAATCCGCTCCGCCGTTGTCGCAACACCCCAGGCCTGGGCGGTGTCGGCCACAAACTGGGCCTCTGCCGCAGACTCAGCGCCGCGCAGGCCGTGGTCAAGGTGGGCCACATGCAAGGGCGGGCCGCCCGCGTCGCGCCAGCGGCAAAGCAGGTGCAGCAGGCACAGCGAGTCCGGGCCGCCGGAAACGGCAACAAGCAACGGGGCGTGGCGTGGCAGGTTAAGGGGCTGAAAAAAGGTACGTACCCGGTTCAGCAGCAGCTGGCTCATAGCGCTAGAACGGGCAACATCTGTTGAAGCATCTTCAAACGTTTGTTGCACGTTTGCGGGTGGTGGTGCCGGAGGAGGGAGTCGAACCCTCGACCTTGGGGTTATGAATCCCACGCTCTTACCAACTGAGCTACCCCGGCACAAACGGGGGATTGAACGCCGCACATGGTAGCATGGCCCTTCCCCTGTGTCAAATTCCAGCACGCTCGCAGGGTTCACTCGTGTGTAATCGTGTGAGTTGCGCCTTTTTCACACCCGCACCATGGAAATTTCTTCAAATTTCTACAAAATTGCTCACTATTTGATACATCCACAATTGTGGTGCAGACGTAGTGCAAAGTGTAGTAAAAGTAAACTTCCTCGGGGAGTGTCCCCGGCTATCCGAAAAATGAGTTGGGTGGTTCTGGAAGGATGTTAAGGAGGTTGATTGTGCGTAAGGTAATGGCGGTTCTGTTCACGGTGTTTGCCCTTGTGGCAATGCTTCCGGCGATCGGTCAGACTCAGGATGCCAATGCGTCCATTCGCGTCATGCACGCTTCACCCGATGCTCCGGCGGTGGACGTGTTTGTGAACGGCGATGCGGTGTTGACGAACGTGCCCTTCTTCGCCATTAGCAGCCGTCTTTCGGTGCCCGCTGGCACCTACCGGGTGCAGGTTGCCCCCACCGGTGCTGGCGCTGCTGCCGCCGTGATTGATGGTGAGGTGACCGTGGAGGGCGGCATGTCCTACACGGTAGCCGCTATGGGTGCCGTTGCCGACATTGGCGCGGTCATTTATGAAGAGGACGACTCGGCCCCCGCCGCTGGTGAAGCCCGTGTGCGCATCTACCATGCGTCGCCCGATGCCCCCGCCGTAGACATTAAGCTGGCTGGCACCGATGTGGTGATTTTGGAGAATGTTTCCTTCACCGACGGTGCCTTCCTTGATGTGCCTGCTGGTACTTACCAGTTCGACATCAGCCCCGCTGGCTCGTCGGCTGTGGTCTTCACCACCCCGGCTATCCGCGTTGAGTCCGGCTGGACCTACTCGCTGGTCGCCAGTGGCTTCCTGGTGCAGCCCGCCGAGAACGTCCCCGGCTTCTGGGTGCAGTCCCGCGTAGATATTGTACGCTAACGCACCTGGCTGTTTTCCGCAGTAAACAAACAACCGGCACGTAAAAAGTGCCGGTCGTTTGTTTTTATTGCAGATTGCAGATTGACAGATTTCAGATTGCGTCAGCATTCTGATGCCACAACGCCGCATCGTGCTCGCTCACGTGATCTGCAAACCGCTATAGAAGAATGCTGCAAAGGCCCAATGTACATGGCGAGGCCCTTGCTTGTGAGTGAACTTTTGTGCCTTTGTGCCTTTGTGTGAGGTTTTGCAGTCAGGCGCTAGCCGTCGAAGCGACTCCAGAATTGCTGCTCATACTCCTGCAGCGCCCTGGCCAGCTGTAGCCGGGGCAAAGCCTGCAATTGCAGCAGAATCTCCCCCAGCATCACCCGCCGATTTTGTTCGTCGTAGCGTAACTGTTGCACCAGGGCTTCTTCCAGGGTTTGCACCTTGATGTAGCCCTTGTCTACCAGAAATTCACCAAAAGCCTGAGGAGCCACCCGCAGGCGGCTGCGTTCCTGCTGCTGCATAATTAGGGCCCGTGCCAGCTGTAGGGGCGAAATGTGGCCTGCGTCGAGCAAGAGTTGGCCAAGTTTGCGTTGTGTGCCAATCTGGCTCTTGCGCTGTT
>JALONX010000732.1 GCA_025454695.1 Chloroflexaceae bacterium | reverse complement strand
CAATCAGCCAGCCCAGGGCCAGGCCGTGCAATCCATAGCCAGGGACAAGCAGCGTAGCACTGCATAGGATTGCAGCACTTACCAGAAAACAGTAACCAATAAGCTGCCCGCCGCGCTCTTTAAGGCGCAACATCACAAAACAAATGCTATTCACGGCAAAAGCAGGTAGCGACGCCAGCAGAATACGCAGCAACGTCATATCTACATAGCTACGCCCAAAGAGGTGCAGCACAAAATCTCCAGCAAACCAGAGCAGCAACGCTCCCGGTAGGGTGATGCCAATAATCAATGCAAAAGCCCGTAGTGAAATCACGCCAATATCGCCGCGCTGAATATTGCCCTCCACAAACATTGTTGCCGAGACAGAGCGCGGAATGATCAGCAGAAAGCTAAACATTGTCCAGATCACAAAAAATGGTGCTGTTGCCGCTGCTGTTGCTACATTGATAGCAAGCACAGGCAGGAGAAAACCTGCAACGCCCCACAGAAGGTTGCTCACATAATTTTTCAGACCATATGGGAGTAGCTCACGGAAGGCAGCCAGGTTGGGCACACCAAAGAGACGGTAGCCGGGCAGGTAACGCGGCATAATTCGTAGCCCGGTATACAGTGCCACCAGCAGATTGGGTAAACAGTAAGCAGCCAGCAACCCGCGAAAATCACTCACAATCGGCAACACAAGTGGCAACAGCATGACTGAGGGCAGGTTACAGGCTAGATTGCGCCAGAACACATAGCTGGCCCGGCGCAAGGCCATGGCAATGGCATCCTGCAACATCAACACATAGTTCATCATCACAAACACGCAAAACAACCCCCACGTCACCAGGTCGTGGCGTAGCACGTCGAGCCTGGGAGCAAACAGTGGGATGCCCACTATAAAAACCAGTGCAGCCAGACCGCTTACTACCCAGCCGCCAGCACTCATGGCATGCACAAGCGTGAGCAGCCGTGGATGTTGGCCTGTAATCGTGCGAACCATGGCCACAGTGAGGCCAAGGTCGCACAGCGCTATGAGAAGCGCCACACTGGCAATCGTGGCAGTAGCCAGACCCACATCGGCGGCGCTACTCCAGCGGGCGGCCACTATCCAGAACACAAACCCGAGCACCCCACTGGCGGCGGTTCCACCAAGCAGGTACAACGAGTTGATGTACAACGGTGAAGTGAGCAGAGCCAGCCAACGACGCAACCAGAAACGTCCATCGGTTGGCTGCGCGGTCACAGTTGATAGGTTCTCGGATAACACTCGTTCTTGCGCCACCAGTAAATCTCCCGACCACTCCGCACCAGGCGGAGTTGCATATCCAGATCAGTTTCCCGATACAGGCAATCCTGGCCCTTCCAGCTACACGCCACAACAAACTCACGCGGTGGGGCGACATGCGGCTCAGGCAGATCATCAGCTGTGACAAGCAGACTTAAGGCCCGAAAAGCTTTATCGCACCAGCCTACCGCCGGCAACACATCCCGAAAATCAGGCTGGCCCACCACCGGCCTGGTGCTGCCCTTGCTGCCAAGCCCGTAGGCCGTTGGCATTGCCCCATTGGGCAATTGCTGCCGCAGTAGCACCTGTTGCAGATGCTCAATCACCGTTTCTGGCACCTCGGTGTATGGTCGTAGTACCAGCAACGCCCGCAACACATCGCCAGCCGGGCTGAGCCAGCAGGGAGCCATAATGGGCCGATTGTTGGGGTAGAAGCCAAAAATAACCCCTTGTGAAACCACGGCACGCACCAGGAATTGCCCCATGCGGGCGGCTGCCAGCAGGTAGTGGCGCTCGCCCCAGCGCTCATAGAGCCGCACCAGGGCGGCCAGGCAACGAGCGGTGTAAATCGGTATCGCCAACTGATGGGCTTTGGTGCCAAGATGAATCGTCGCCCCTTCACGCATGCCTGGCTGAGTCACCTGAGCGCCTATCACCAGTTGAGCCGCCCCAGTAATGTACTCCTCCATCGACTCGCCACTCAGCTCCTCATACAGCAGCAGTGCTTCCAAGGTGGTGGCATTTTTATTTGGCACCATCGTCGTATTCCAGGGCTGATCAAGAAAAGCATTCCCATTCCAGAGTCGCCCAAGAAGATACGCACGAATATTTCGTTCCGCTATGTCCATGTACCGTTGCCACCGTTCATCTCCGTGGTGATGCAGCAGGCGCGCCAACTCCAGGAGGCCGACCACAACCGCAGCCTCGTGGGGTGTGCCACCTTCGATTGGCCCCTGCTGAAAACTAGAATTCAGAAAATTCCCAGTGGGAAGTTGCGCCCGGCAAATATCATCGGCGGCGTCACAAGCCCGTGCCAACCAGCATGGGTTGCCAGTTCGCTGGTAGAGTTGCACGTACCCGCACAGAATGCCTTCGTAGCGCCAGTCTATTTTGGGGCCGCTGTAGAGCAGGCACGATTCCCACCAGTGAGAAACCGGCCCGCCATAGCCTCCGTGCTGGCGCATGGTTTGCAGCCAGGCATCCAGCAGCGACACTGCCTGCCCCAGACTATGGGTTGTGTGTGCGGTTCGTGGCTGTTCCTGCAAGAATGACAACATATCCTGTCCACCAGAAAAATTTATGTGTAAAAACACGATCCATTGCCCACTGTCCTGCCCGAAAATGCAGCGGAGCCAGCCTGGTTCCTGCCAACTGTGCTACGGCCAACGCGCCCATGCAGTGCGGCCCCAACAGGCCCACCCGCTGCTCAAGGAGGTAACGCGAGCGCACCCATCGCATCAGGCCAGGTGCCGTATGGGGCACCGTACCAGGGTAGAGTAGGCTCCGATAGGAAAGCCCATTGTGCCCCACTACTACCAGACTGTGTGCGAGCGGCGGCGGAGTGGCGAGGGTGGCGGGAAACAACATGCACGCGGCATCTGGCACCACAGCAGGCGTAGAAACCTGAACTACCAGGCCGTGCTGTGTTGCCAACACTGCTGCAATCGCCTCGTTCTGCACAAAGAAGGTGTTAACCCAACTTCGTAGACGTCGCGCCGCAGCAACGACAATAGCCGGGTCTTCACTGCCTATATACACCGATTGTGGCGTGCGCTGGTGCAGCAGATAACAGGCCATATCTAGCCCATACTGAGCCTCGATCGCCCACGGATTAAAGGTAGACGCGTGTGACTTCATGGGTTTCTGCCTGGTCTCACTGCAGGTGATTCCACAACAGCCACCTTCCCTGGTAGCTTTTCTTGGGGCACCGGGCGTGGCCCCTGAAAATTAATTTGTTTGTGGAAGACCGTCAGCGCAGCACGGGTGGCTGCAAGAAAACTCACCCAGAGCAGCACCAGCGGCCCCCACGCTAGTTTCAGCCAACGCATATTCCCAGAGTGGGCAGCCACGGCGGCAACAAACGCCGGTCGCCGCATGCCAACCCAGGCCAGAAACAGCAACGCCACTGGGGCTGCCCGTCTAATCAACGACAGTCTGAATCCAGCCAGCTGCATCGCGCCAACAGCACCCGCACCAGCCACAGCACCAGCTACAAGATAGAAACTGATGCTCTGGACAGCCCGTTGTCTACTTTGAAAAAACCAGCCCCGATGCCGCCAGAGTGCGTGCAAATGTGCCCGTCGCCAGCGCACTTCATTACGCCAGAATTCGCGCACCGTAGCCGGACGTTCGGTGGCAACAATGGCCGCTTCTGCATATGCGCAGCGGTAGCTATGCTGTATCAGGCGCACACCCAGATCCCAATCTACGCCTACTGTTACACTGGCAGGAAAACCACCAATTGCTTCCA
>JALONX010000731.1 GCA_025454695.1 Chloroflexaceae bacterium | reverse complement strand
CGGCGGCGCATGCGTACCACGGACAGTCGCCTCGACCAGCCCGTGGCCCCGAACCTCCTTGACTAGTCGTGTACGGGAGCAGCCCCAGATTGTGCCTGGGGTACCGATAGCACCTGGTGCTCGACCCGTGACGGCTGGCTGGAGAAAGGCGGTCGTGCGTGCCCTGTTTGCCCGGCGGGTGGTGGGTTGGGCGTTGCGCCCAACGCTGGAACGCGAACGGGTGGTCGCGGCGCTGCAGGATGCCAGCGCGTGGCGACCGCCACCGTCCGGGCTGCTCCATCACAGCGACCGGGGGAGACCGTAGACCAGCGCGGACGAGCACGCCATGCTGGCCAACGCAGGCATGACCACACGCATGCGCCGACGCGGGAACGGTTGGGATACTGCCGTAATGGAGCGCTTGTTTGCGACGCTCAAGGCCGATCTGCCGGTCACTGTGTGCAACCCACGCCGAAGCGCGTGCAGCGGTGTTTGACGATATCGAACGGTGCTCCAACCGGAAGCGGTTGCATGCGACCCTCGCCTATCAGACGCCGCTACGCGCGGAGCAGGACTGGCAGGCAAGCCAACTCGCCGCGTGCGCATGTGTCCGTGAAATCGGGGCAATTTCAACTAGCGCCGTGGGGGTGCCATGTACGCTGTAGTTTTGGTTTTGCAGAGCCGTTGTTATCAACCGTCGGATGCCGGATCAGGGTCAATAATCAGGATGGCTGGAAGTTGCATAGGGGATTTCTAGGCACGCTAACGTGCGAACACGACAAAACACGACTTGGCTCAAGTGTTGCCACAACAACGAGCATGAGCAAGCAGCAGCGTTCTGGTGTTGTAAACTGATAGGACTTACGCGGTCACTTTTTGAGCGGGAAGTTTAGAGAGTTGCAAACCCTCCAGAATTGTTCTTTTGCTGCCGGTGCGGGCGGCGAAGCCGCCCGCACCGGCAGCAAAAGTGATTGTTGGGAGCGACGCAGCCGCTCCCAAACCCTCACCGCGTAACTCGTGTAAACTGAGAGAAAATTTTGTTTCAGGGCATAGGTAAATGCCCTGGTCATCACTTACAAACCAGGCTCGGCAGAGTTTATCTATAATTAGTTAAAAACCGGATAAAATTGTTATATCTTACTGACTTTTTCTTTAAAAATGATAAAAAATTTATACAGCACTGCTTTTTCTCTTCCACTCCTAAATTGCTCAAGAATGTTATAATACTGGGCGTTATGTAGCGTAGCCGCCACCACGGAGCGCCCCACCCCGCTGGCGTTTCCCTGTTTACCGAGGTTCTATGCTTGCACCAGACACGGTTCTGAACGACCACTACCGTACCAGTTACACCGCCGATGAACGGCCCGATGCGGTTATTTATCGGGCGATAGACACCCGTGATAACCGCCCGGTGCTGATCGCCGAGCTGCCACAACATACGCCTGAGGCGCTGGAACATGCCCGGCTCATCGCTGCACAGCTGGCAACGATCCAGGTGGATGGGTTGATGCCGCTGCGCGACTATTTTGCCGTAGACACGAACCTGTACATGGTGGTGGATGACACGGGCGGCCAGGACCTGGAGCGGATGTTGCGGTCGCGGGGCGGGCCGTTGACGGAGACGGCGGTGCTTGGCCAGGTGGAAACGTTGCTCGGGGTGCTTGAGCAGCTCCATAGCAAAAAGCCCGAATTGCTGCTGGGCGACCTGCGCACCACCGACATGTGGGCCACGCCGGAAGGCAAGCTGCTGCTAGCCCCTTTTCCGCTGGTGCGGGCCATTGGCAACGAAGTGTCGCCCTACCGCGCCCCGGAACTGGCCAACCCCCAGCACGAGCCAACCACTTCCAGTGACATGTATGCCTTCTGTGCGGTGATCTACCAGCTGCTGACGGGCTGGGCACCGCCTGCGGCCAGCCAGCGCGAAGCGGGCACGCCGCTGAATGCGCCCCGCACGCTCAACAGCAGCGTTTCGACGCTGACCGAGCAGATGGTGCTGCGAGGGCTGGAGCTAAAGCCCGGCAACCGTTATCAGGCTGCCCGCGAGCTACGCCGGGCGCTCGACATGGTACGATTGATGGGTGACCGTCCGCTGGGTGCGGTGCAGCCGCCGTTGCAAGGCCAGGTGCTGCTGACACAACCGCAGCCCCAGCCGCCCGCGCAGCCCACCTACCCCCAGCCGGGCTACCCGCCGCCGACCTATCCTCAGCCGGGCTACCCGCCGCCGCCCGTGCCGGTGCCGCCGCCCGGCGAAGGGACTGCTAGCCCGCCACCCGGTGGCCCACTGCCGCCGGTGCCGCCCAGCTACCCGCCGCCAGCCCAACCCGCGGTGGGTGCGCCACCGCCCGGCTACCCACCCCTGGGGGGGCAGCCTCAGTATGCAGGCTATGCCCAGGCGCTGCCGCCAGCCGCAGCCCCGGCCCCGCGTAACAATACATGTTTGATTGCTATCATCGCCCTGCTGGCCGTGCTGGCCCTGGCGATCTGTGTGATTGGTGCCTGGATTGCCTTTATGCTTAGCACCGGGCGGGCGGGCTTCTTGCCGGGCTTTGCAGCGATGGCCCCAACAGCGCTGGCTACCACTGCCGCCAACCCGACGGCGCAACCACCCACAGTGGCCCCCACTGGTGGCCCGGTGCAGGCAGGTCAGGCGGCGACCACCGTTCCAGTGGCTCCGGCAGCCAACCCTGGGGCGTTTTCGCTTGCCAGCAGCCAGGCCATCACCGCCACCCGCACCATCACCCAGAGCGTGCTGGGGCCGGTGAGCGTTGGCCCAGAAGGTACCCAGATGGCGGTGGGTGTTGGTCGCCAGATTCAGCTTCGCAACGGTACCTCGTTGGAGGTGCAATCCACCCTGAACGGTCACACTGGCAATATCTACACCATGCTGTTTGCCCCCAAAGCCACGCCTCAGCTGCTGGCTTCCGGCGCGGAAAACGAAAACACGGTGCGGCTCTGGGATGTGACCAACGGCACGCAGCTGCGGGCGTTGGAAGGACATACCGGCTGGATTCGCAGCCTGGCCTTTACCGCTGATGGCAAAACGCTCGCTTCTGGCAGCACCGACAACACCATCAAGCTGTGGGATGTGGCCAGCGGCACCTTGCTACGCACGCTAACTGGCCATACCGATTTTCTCGGCGGCATTGGCTTTAGCCCCGATGGCACCCGGCTAGCTTCGGCCTCGCGCGATGGCAGCGTGCGCATGTGGGATGTGGCCAGCGGCACCCAGCGCAGCGGCTTTAGCTTTACTATGCCCGCCGACCCGAATGCTAATCCAGCGGCTCCCTTCTGGGCCACCGGCTTGTCGTTTAGTCCCGATGGCAACACGCTCGCCGTTGGCTCCACCGACCGCAATATCTACATGTTAAATGCGGAAACGGGAAGCGAACTGCGAAAACTTCAGGGCCACACCGGCTGGGTGGTGCTGCGCGGACTCAGCTTTAGCCCCGATGGTACGTCGGTTGCCAGTTCGGGCCTGGATGGCACGATTCGGGTGTGGAATGCGGAAACCGGGGCTGAACGCACGCGGATTGACAATGGCCTGGAAGTGCTCAACATCTCCTGGGGCAGCGATAGCACCCGTGTGGTTTCCAGTAGCGATGAGTCGGGGGCGATTGTGGTGTGGAATGTGGAGGCCGCCCAGCCCCAGGTGGTGCAGAGTGCGCTGGTGGGCCAGGGCCTGCTCACTGCGCTGAGTTATTCGAGTGACGGCAGTGTGCTGGCTAGCGGCGGTATCAACGATATCACCGGCCGGCTGCGC
>JALONX010000065.1 GCA_025454695.1 Chloroflexaceae bacterium | reverse complement strand
AGTGTGGTGGCCCTGTGTTTCAAACCCCTTCATAGCGGGGCAGTGGTAGCTACACGACATCAAGACCGAATGCGCGCCTACCGCGAGTTTCAAACCCCTTCATAGCGGGGCAGTGGTAGCTACCTTCAGAGTCTCGCACAACTACCAGAACTCCTACGAGGTTTCAAACCCCTTCATAGCGGGGCAGTGGTAGCTACTCCCTCGCACGAGACCAATTGTGGTTTACCCCATTGAACTGCTTCCTGTCTGTTGCACCGATGCCTGGTGTGCTGTGGCGCGTTTTGCATACTGGCCGCTTTGCGGTACGATGAACTGAATGGATGTATTTTAGCAGGGTATGCGTCGGAGGTCAACCATGAATCGCTGGGCCTTGATGTTGGCAGAACTGCCCCCCACGTTGCAGCGGCTGATTGCCCGCACCCAACGGATTTCGCTGCCCCGTGGCTGCACGCCGCCAGAACGGCTGGTGCGCCTCCGCACCGCCCTCTGCCACGGTACCACCGTGCGCGCCACCTACACCCTGCTCGACGCGCCGAGCCAGGCGGCGCTCCACCACCTGCGCACCTGCCGTGGTGGCCTGGCCCCCGCTGCGCTGACCCACCGCTACGGCCCCATTCGCCCCCTCAGCCCGCTCGCCGCCGACCCGCGCCCGCAGTCGATCAGCGAACAGCTGCTGCTGCTGGGCTGGCTGCTGCCCCGCCCGGCCACTCCACGCCATCCCACCCGCTACCTGCTGCCGCCCGAACTGCGCGCCTGGCTGCCCACCCCGCTGCCTGCCGCCCCTGCGCCTGCGCCCGCCGCAGCGCTCGCGCCACCGCTCCCGCCCGCGCTCCGCGCCGCCCGCACGCTGCTGCTCGCCTGTGTCGAAGCCCCCCTGCCGCTCCGGGCCAACCACCAGCTCAGCCAGGCCGCCCTCCGCCGCCTGGTGCCCGCCCTCGCCCCACGCAGCGCCCCCGACGCCACCGACCTGTGCCACTGGGTCTGGTCGCTACTGCGGCAGCTGGGCCTGGTGCATGCCCACCAGGGGCGGGGCGAACCCACGCCCGCCCTCCGCCGCTGGCTTGCCCTGCCTGCGGAAACGCAGCGGCAGACCCTCCTGGGCGCATGGATCGGCCTGCCCAGCCTGGAACCGCCCCTCATCCGCCAGCTGCGCGACCGCCGGGGGCTCGATTTGCCCGCCTTGCGCCGCCGCCTGCTGGCCTGGGCCGCTGCCCTGCCCGGAGCCACCCCCGCCGAGGCCGCCGCCCAGTATAAGTCGCTGGCCGCGGCCTTTGGCCCCCTGGCCGACGCCTCCACTCACGGCTTTCGCCATGTGGATCGGGTGCCCTGGCAACCCAAACGCGCCGCCGCTATCTGGGCCGCCGCCGTGCATGGCCCGCTCGCCTGGCTCGGCGTGCTGCACGATGGGGACGCGGTGGAAGGTGTGGGAGCTGGGGGCGCTGGGGGCGCTGGGGGCGCTGTGGAACTCGATGCACTGTTCCACTCGTCACTCGTCACTCGTCACTCGTCACTCGCTCGCTGGCACTACAACGCACCGGGCCAGCTCACCATTCCCCATGTCGCCGTAGATGCCGCCGTGGTGCAGCTGCTGCCCTACGTGGCGGGGCAAACCGCCGATGCGTCTGGCACCACCTACACCTTCACCGCCGCCAGCCTGGCCCGCGCCGCCAGCCACGGCCACAGCCCCAGCCAGCTCGAAGCGCTGCTGCACCAGCAGGCCGGGCCGCCGCCGCCCGCCTGGGGCGCAGCGCTGCCGCCCGTGGCCGCCAGTCTCACCATCCGCCCCGTGTTGCTGCTCAGCACCGACCAGCCCGCCCTGCTCAGCCGCATGCTGCCGCGCCGCTCGCTTAGCCGCTACCTTGGCCCGCGCCTGGCCCCCGGCCTGGCCCTGGTGCAAGCCGCGGCCGCCGAACGCCTGCAACGGGCCTGCCAGCGGGTGGGCCTGGCCTGCACCCTGCACGCGCCACCCCAGCCGCTGGCCGCACCGCCGCCCGCCCGGCCCGTCCGTGGCCGCCGCCCGCCCTCAGCCAGCCAGCTGAGCCCGGCCGACTGCGCCACCCTTCTGCTGACATGCGCCCACGCCCGCCAGATGGCCCCAGCCAGCGCCCCGCACACCCACCAGATCGAGCAACGGCTCTGGGCAGCCCTGCCCCCGGCGCTGCACGCCAGCACGGTGGATACCCTGGCCGCCATGCACCCGCCCAGCCCGCTGCCGCCGCCTGCCACGCCCGCCACGCCCGCCCTAGCCCAGCCGTGGGAGCCTGCGCCAGTCGCCCCCGTCGCCCCGCCCCCGCTGGGCACTCTCGCCCCGGCCCCCGCTGGTGCCCCAGCCACCATGCCCAGCGCCCCGCTCCGCGCCCGGCTCCAGCGGGCCATCCGCCACAACCGCGCCATCACCATGCGCTACCGCGATGCCGAAGGGCGCATCACCACCCGCAGCGTGCGCCCGCTGGCCCTCGAACCGCAGGGCGACAGCTGGCAGCTGCGGGCCTACTGCCTCGTGCGCCAGGCCGAACGCAGCTTCCGGCTGGATCGCATCCTGGCCGTGCAGGCGGGCGTGGTGGGTGTGTAGGGTTGGCGAGTTGGCGAGTTGTGGGTTGGTGGGTTGGTGGGGGTGGTGGGGTTGCTCCCACACCTCCCACAACCCCCCCACCTCCCACAACTCCCATAACCCCCACAATTTCCAAATTCCCCTGGTTCCCCTCCACTGTGTACACATATGTGACGTGCCCCTCTGCTACACTGAGACTCATTACCCATACTCGTCACACACTCCATCGCACCACGAATACATGATCAAGACGGATTGATTACCAGGCTCTCAAAGCCTGTTAAGGTTCTCACAAAGGCACAGAGATTAGGGGGTAGGGGTTAGGTACTGCTGCACGTGATTCGCGCACAGCAGCCCGCGCAAGCGGACTTGGCAGCGGGCTTGGCAGCCCGCGCAGGCGGGCTTCGCACGTCCTAGCCGAGGGCTTCAGCCCGACGGCCCGTGTGAACCTTGTGAAGCAGCACCGTTAGGGGTTAGGAAATTTGATTTTCGCATCCCAATCTGCAATCTACAATCTACAATCTACTAATTCCGGGGTCTCGGTGCTCGCATCCCAATCTGCAATCTGCAATCTACAATCTGCAATCTGCAATCTGCAATCTACCAAGGAGGAGGCCATGCCATGGTGTCTCGTCAGCTTCGCAATCTGTTCAATCGTCTGCGCATTGGGCACACTCCGAGCGCACCCACGCATGCCCCTGCGCCTGCTGCGCTTCCAACGCCTGCTCCGGCGCACCCTGGCGCTGATCTTTGCGCTGCTGGCCCTGTGCAGCCTGGGGCTGGCCCTGAGCCTGGCCCGCCTCGCAGCATGGTGACGCCGACCCGCTTGCTGGTGCAGGTAGATGGGGCCATCGGCTGGCCGCCCCGTGGCGTGGCGGGCCTGGGCATTGTGGTGCGCAACCAGCGCGGCCAGGTGCTGCACACCCACAGCCTGCGGGGCCAGGCCGCCACATGCAACGAGGCCGAATACCAGGCCCTGATCGCAGCCTTGCAGCTGGTGCAGCGGGAGTTTCCGCAGCTACCGGCCATGTGCCTGACCGACAGCCAGATTGTGGTGGAGCAACTGGCCGGGCGCAGCGCCGTGCGGGCCGCCGCGCTCATCCCGCTCCATCGGCAGGCCCGCGAACTGCTGGCCCAACTGCCCCAGGTGCAGCTGGCCAACATCCCACGGGAACTCAACCGCCTGGCCGATGCCCTGGCCTGGGAAGGGCTGGCGGGTCGTGCCCCACTGCTGCGCATGACGCGCTGATTGCGAGCAGTGGGCTGCATCGCCATGCGCAGAAGACCCCGTCTCCGTCGGGGTGACATGGTGCGGGCAACGACGTAGCTTTGGCCACAATGCCCGCACTGTCGCTCAATGTCATTCCGACCGCAGGGAGGAACCTCCAGCGCAAAGCAGAGCAGACCCCTCCTCCGTCGGGGTGACCATGGCGGGCGAGGAATCTCCAGCGCTATCACAGAAGACCCCTCCTGCGTCGGGGTGACAACGGTGGGCAGTGCAGTGCGCAGAGACCCCCGCCTGCGTCGGGGTACAACGGTGGTCAGGGCAACAAAACGTTCTTTCCAGAATCCTACGCATGTTGCCCTGGAAACACAGGAAAACCTTGTTGACGAAGTAATTCTGCATGATCCATCCGGTTTCTAGTTCTTCCAATCTGCAATCTGCCATCTGCAATCTCACACGGAGGAGACGATGCCAATATTGTATGTGCAAGAGCAAGGCACGATGGTGCGCAAGCGCGACCAGCAGCTGCTGGTGACAAAAGACGGCAAAACGGTGGAAGAGGTGCCGCTCAACAAGCTCGATCAGGTGGTGCTGATGGGCCGGGGCGTGCAGATGTCTACCGCCCTGCTGATTGAACTGCTCGATAAGGGCATTCCGGTGACGCTGACCAACCAGAAGGGTAGCCGCCACTACGTCACCCTGATGCCGCCTGCCTCGCAGCGCTTTGCGGCGCTACGCACAGCGCAGATGTATTTCGTCAACGATCCGCCTCGGGCGCTGGCACTGGCCCAGGCCAAGATCAGCGCCAAGCTGGCCAACCAGCGCGGTGTGCTGGCTGCCACGGGCTGGGCTGCTGCCGCCACCGCCACCCAGCTGATTGATGCGCAGCGGGCCAACCTGGCCACGGCCAGCACCCTCGACATGGTGCGGGGCTACGAAGGTGCGGCGGCAGCGGCCTACTTTGGCGCATGGCGGGCAACCCTGCCCAGCGCCTGGGGCTTTCAGGGGCGGGCCTTCTACCCGCCGCCCGACCCGATTAACGCCATGCTCTCGTTTGGCTACACCCTGGCGCTGAACGATGTGCTGAACGCGGTGCAGATCACCGGGCTTGACCCTTACCTCGGCACGTTCCATGTGGCTGAGGCCGGACGGCCCTCCCTTGCCCTCGATCTGCTGGAAGAGTTTCGCCCGCTGCTGGTTGACCGGCTGGTGCTGGAACTCCTGCGCACACAGGCCATCGGCCCTGGTCAGTTCGAGCGCCCGCCCCAGAACCAGGCCGCCGTCTACCTCAACGAGGAAGGGCGCACGCTGCTGGTGAACCGCTACGAGGCGCTGCTGCATAGCAACGTAGCCCTACCCAACGGCCAGCAGACCATCTGGCGGCGGGTGTTGCTGCTGCAAGCCCAGGCCGTCGCCCGTGTCATCCGTGGCGAGCAACCGGGATATGTCGGGTTTACGCTGTGAGTGCAGCTCTCGCAAAGCCGCAAAGCCGCAAAGGAATCGCTAGCGCAAAACCACCTTTTTCACGTCGTGTCGTTTGTTCGAGGGTTGTTCAGTCCGGGCTGTGGGGTTGTGGGAGCTAACCGGGTTGTGGGGGGCTGACCGAGCTATGGGAGCTAACCGAGCTGTGGGAGATGAGTTTTGCTGCGTCCTGCGTGCTACGAACTGCGAACTGCGAACTGCGTGCTGCCAACTGTCAACTGCCAACTGTAAACTACAAGGAGTACAACAATGATCCGCTGGACACGTTCGTTGCTGGCACTGCTGGGCCTGCTGGCGCTGCTGCTGCCGCTGTCGTTCAATGCTGCCGCTGCCGCCCCCGCCCGCGCTGAGGAGGGGCCGGGTGAGGGTGATGGGGTGGAGTTGGCTCAGGCCCGCCCGGCCCCGCCCGCCATGAAGTTGCCCTGGGATAATTCGGCTCGATACGCATTCAATTTTGGCCCACATAGCGCCAGGAGTTTTGACCAATGTGTCCAGGTACCCCTCAACGGTGCGACGGGCCTCGATTTTGGGCTACCCTACAATCCAGCCAGGAATGTGCCAGGTGCCGAGGTGCTGGCTGTGGCCGACGGAACGTTGTTCGCGTGGGGCAATGACACCACCACTGGCGTGGGGCTATTTGTTACCATCCGACACGACAATGGTTGGACAACGGGCTACTGGCATCTGAGTGAAATTGACCCCTTTATCAAAAACAATCCCATAGGCACCCCAATTGAGCAGGGGCGGCGGTTAGGACGTTCGGGAACGGCGGGAACTGGGCCGCACCTGCACCTGGAACTGCGTTATGAGAATAAGACCGAGGGTGTTTCGTGGGATGGCGTCACAATTGATGGTTACACCGCCCGCGCCATGCGCCTGGTGAGCGACCCATCCAAAATTTTGAACTACCGAGGCACCTTGACGGTTGGCAATGCTACAACCAGCAGGCAAAAATACAGTCCCTGTGGTGGAATCGAGATTACCCGCTGGGATAGTCTTCTTCCCAACCCGACATTTGAAGCAACAAGCCAGCCGATCACCTCAACCAATCGGCTTGTTACAGGTGACCGTGTACTCAAACCCACCACCAGCGCACCGCTGAATGCCGGGCGGCCTGACAAGCCCGACAAGATAACGCTGGAGTTGTTGACGGCGGCCCCCCAGAACGAGCGCACTCGTGAGAAGATCAGCGTGCTGATTGGCGGCAAACCAGCCGAGGTACAGACGGCTGTATCATTGCCCAGGCAGGCGGTGATGACGGTGGATGTGACACCACCGCCGCAGGACGGGCCGGGCCTGTTTGATCTGACGGTGAAGGTGGCCGACCAGCCCGCCGTGGCGGTGCCCCAGGCCATTCGCTACGGCAGCAGCCATGTGGATGTGGCGCTGGTGATTGACCGTTCGGGCAGCATGGGCACGGCCAAGATGCAGGCCGCCCGCGATGCGGCGAAGCTGCTGGTTGACCTGATGCAGCTCAACGACATGATTGGCGTGGTGGGCTTTGATGATCGGGTGGTGACACCTTTCCCGCTGACCACCATTGCGCTCCAGCCGGTGGACACCCGCGCCCAGGCTCGCCAGGCGATTGACACGCTCTTCAGCTGGGGCGGCACGGCCATTGGTGCGGGCCTACAAACGGGCCAGGCCGAACTGAGCAGCCGGGGCAACCCCACCAACCCCAATTCTATTGTGCTGTTGAGCGACGGCCAGGAGAATGTGCGCCCGTTTGTAGATCAGGTGCTGCCCGCCATCCGTGATGCAGGAACCGTTATTCACACGGTGGGCCTTGGCAGCGATGCCGACCAGGCCCAGATGCTGGCGATTGCAGCCCAGACGGGCGGCACCTACAATTTTGCGCCCTCGCCCGACCAGCTGAGCGGCATTTACAACACGATTGCAAGCACGGTGGGCAACCGCCAGACGCTGCTGGCCGAAACGGGCCTGCTGGCCGCTGGCGCAACCCAGACCAAAACGGTGACGGTTGATAGCACGGTGCGCGAGGCCACCTTTGCGATTACCTGGCTTGACCGCACGGCCAACCTGCGCCTGACGCTGCGTGCGCCCGACGGCACCACGTTCGATCCAACTACCACCAATGCCGATATGGAATACGTAAGCGGGACAACCTATGCCTACTACCGGGTGAAAGCACCAACGCTCACGGTGGGTGCATGGCAGCTGCTGGTTAGCCCTGGCCCCCGCACCACAGCGGAGGAGCCAGCCGCCACACCAACGGCAGCGGCGGAGCCATTGCCAGCCGGGGAGCAGCCCGAACCAACGCCAGACGCGAGCGCCGCAAGCAGCGCGGATGAACTGGCCCAGGCAGGCACCAGTTTTGCCCTACGGGTGACAGCACGATCCAACCTGACCTTGCAGTTGCTGCTCGACCAGGCCAGCTACCTCACCACCCAGCCGATGGACGTTGTAGCGATGTTGTCCGACGACCAGCCATTGCGTGGGGCCACCATGCAGCTCCAGGTGCTGACGGCAGCCGGTGCGCCAGTGACAACGCTGGCCCTGCGCGACGATGGCAATAGCGGCGATGGCATCGCCAACGATGGTGTCTATGGCGGCGGGTTTCTGGGTGTGCGCACGGCGGGCAGCTACCGCCTGGTACTGAGCAGCAGTGGCACCAGCAGCAGCGGGCAGCCCTTCACCCGCCAGGTGGAACGGGCCGTGTTTATCGCCAATAACCCTACACCAAACCGCTTCATCTACCTGCCACTCGTCGGACGATGACGGTTCTGGGGGCTGAGTTTTGCTACGGGCTACGAGCTGCGTAACAGTAAGGGAAATAAGGGAAATAAGGGAAATAACGGCCTGACGCTCAACATAGTTCCCTCATTTCCCTCATTTCCTTTGGATGTTCGTCAATCGTCAATCGTCAATCGTCAATCAGGAGGTTCATGTTCACGATCATCAGTTACGACGTAGTGGAAGACAAGCGGCGCACCTTGGTGATGAAACTGCTTAAGGGCTATGGCACCAGGGTGCAGTACAGCGTGTTTGAGTGCGAACTGACGGCGACTCAACTGGCCACGGTGCTGGCCCAGGCCCGCAGCCTGGTGGATGTGAACACCGATAGTGTGCGCTGCTACCTGCTTGACGCGGCGGCGGTGACACGCATTCAAATCATCGGCATTGGCCGGGTAACGACCGAGCCAACGCATTACATGGTGTAGGGCTGGTGCTGAGGGGATGGGGGTTGGCGGGTTGGCGGGTTGGCGGGTTGTCCGGTTGTCCGGTTAGTTCCCACACCTCCCACACCTCCCACACCTCCCACAATCCCCACAATCCCCACAACTCCCACATCATCAGGGCGAGCGTCGCGTGCGGGCCTCATCGCGGATGGCTTGTAAATGCACAATTTCGGCCACTTCGTAGCGGGTAGGGAGCGAACCAGGCACCGGGCGCACATTCAGCACCGGCACAAAATCGCCCCGCCGCCCGTGGATCTCGGCCAGCAGAGCCAGGGCCAGCGGGGCCAGCCCCGGCGGGTTCACCAGCAGCGGCAGCGTCTGCCACTCTACTGGCGTGAGTCCAGCGGCGTCGGCGAGCTGAAGTGCAGCTTCGGCCATGGGCTGGCTACGGTCAACCTGGGTGGGTACATCGCGTACGTCTACGTCAGCCTGCACCAGGGCCGTAACCTCGGCTTGCTGGGCTTCGGTCAGCGGGTGGGCGAAATTTAGTAGCACAATCATGTGCCCTCCTGGGCTAATTGCAGCGCCACCGTCATAACCACCGACTCATCGGTTGGTTCACCTCGTGCATTGCGAGTGGACGCCAGATATTGTAGGGCAGTGTTAGTGTCGCGGCAGGCCAGCACCATGCCCGCTGTCATAGCCTTCGTTCCACTGGTAATGTCCACAATCCAGGGGCGGCTGTCAAGTTTTGTCTGAGCCTCGTCCAGGGCCTGCATCACGGCCTGATAGCTCATTTGAGACTGGTACTCATCAGCGATTGAGACAACATGCGCTTCAACGTTTTCTTCCAACAACCACTGTTTCAAATCGCCAAACTTCGGATCGGCCTGCACTTTTGGTGAAGCTAGCAACCAGCAGTGGCGCAGGCGGCGCTGCTGCAAATGCCAGTTGATAATCGCCCGTTCAGGCCCAGACTCGTTGAGTCCCACGGGAAGAATGAGAGCGGCATGGGGCGCGGCCTGCTGCTCTGCCGGGATAGCAGGAGACTGTCTGGGGCGTGAACGTGCAACAATGCGCTGAAACGCCAGCACAGCCAGGAAAAAGATCAGCACGGCGACGACCGACACACTGAGGAGTGTTTGAGGTTGGGCACCCACAACATCCGTCAGCAAATCGTACACAGCGTTGCCCAGCACGGCCAGGGCCACCGAGCCAACGATAAACAGCAGCGGTAGCTTGGGGTCAAAAAAGATTGCAAACCAGCTTGCCCAGCGTGACGAGCGCATGTTAACCTGCCATTTCTTCATCGTTTGGGTACAACGTCGCCATCCGCTCCACGCTTTCGCGCATCATCGCCACCAGTTCGGGCGGTTCCAGCACCTGGCAATGCTCGCGGTAGCGCAGCAGCACCTGCCGCGCCTGCCACAAATCATGCACCTGGCCCGTCACCATTGCCGCCCCACTGGCATCAAATTCAATTTGTGCCCCGCTGAACCAGATCGCCACATCCTGCTGGCGGGCCACTGCCGGGGCCAGCCGGTAGCGCAGCATGTGCAGCGGGCGGGGCGGCGGCTCCAGGTGGAGCGTATTGGGAAGCGCGGTGACACTGCCCTCCACCATGCGGTCAAGCCGGTAGAGCCGCCAGCGCCGGTTGCCCTCAGGGTTGCCGCAGTCGAGGCAAAAGGCATCGAGGTAGGTGTGGCCATCGCGGAAGATCAGTTCCCACGGTTCCACATGGTGCTGCACAACCATCATACTTTCCGAAAAACTGGAGCGATAGACAAAGCGCACCTGCTGGCGGCGGAGCGCCCGTTTCAGCACATGCAGGGTGTGGCTAGCCGTCGCCGCCGAGGGTGCGGGCAGTTCCAGGCGCACATCGCGGGCCGGGCGGGGCACGCAGGCGCGGCGCTCCGGCGGCAATAGTGCCAGCATGCGATCTAGAAGTGAGTCTACAGCCCCAGCGTTGGGCAGGGGCGTTTCGCTAAAGTTGGCCAGCAGAAAGGCCAGCGTTTCCAGGTCTTCGTCGGGCAGGTCGAGCAGAGCCAAGTGGCCCAATTCATGCAACGTATAACAGCCAGCGTCGTTGAGGTCAATCACACATCCATACTCATTGCGCAGCCAGCGCAGGTCGCTCCGCAGGGCCGCCCGGTCATCGCCGGGGTAAATATCATCGGCGATCAGGTGGTTGAAGGTACGCCGAGCTTCGGTAATGAGGCTGTCGGCGCTGGCCGAGCCACGCACCAGCCGCCGCACCAGAAACAGGCGGCGCTGAAAGGTGTAGGTGGATGAACGTTTTTTGCCGCCGCCCCGTTGGGGCCGTTTTCCTTGAGCTTCCATAGGTCTTCCTGCTATAATGCTCCCAACAGGAGGTGCTGCAATGACGACTGATATTTTGCCCGTTGCCGGGCTTGCCACCCATCTTGCGCCGCCAGCGGGCGGGCGTTGGCATGTGGCCGACTACGAACAGTTGCCGGAGGATGGGCTGCGTTACGAGATTGTGGATGGAGAACTGCACATGGCACCTGCACCAAATACGGGCCACCAGACCAGTAGCGGTTTGATGTTCTACTACATCATGCAAAAGGTTCAGCTTGCGGGCCTGGGGCGGGTGTTTAGCGCCCCGTTTGATGTAGAACTGGGGCCAGACACGGTGGTGCAGCCCGATATTGTGGTGGTGCTGCACAACAGCGCCGCCAGCATCACCGAGCAGCGCATCGTCGGCCCGCCCGACCTCGTTGTTGAAATTACCTCGCCCAGCACCGCCAGCTACGACCGCCGCGAAAAACACGATGCCTACGCCGCCGCCGGGGTGCGCGAATACTGGATTGCCGACCCGGCCAGCCGCACGATTGAACTATTCATCCTTGATGGCGCGAGCTACCGCCTCGACCATGTTTACCGAGGCCAGGCCGTGCTGCCAAGCAGCGTGTTGCCCGCCTGGGATGTAGTGACGGAGCGGCTGTTTGGGTAGCCGCCATTTTGCCACAGAGGGCACAGAGGGCACGGAGTTGCTCAAATAAGAAGGAAACGTGATGACCACAGAAACACTCGCTCCACCCGAATTCACCACCCGCTCGCTTGATGCGACCTGGAACTATGCCCGCTGGGCGCAGCTTCCCGAGAATGGCAATCGCTACGAAGTGATTGACGGAGTATTGTACATGACGACCGCGCCCAGCTATTTTCACCAATGGACTGTCAGCCGCATCGTGCGCTTACTTCAAACACAGATTGAAGATACCGGCATCGGTTTCGTATCATTCGCTCCTATTGGTTTGCTAATGCCCGGTTGTGACCCGGTGCAACCCGACATTGTGGTGGTGCGCAGCGAAGACACAGGCATCATCTACGACCGGCATATCAACGGCGTTCCTGCCCTGATTGTGGAAGTGCTATCGCCTAGCAATGCCGAGAAGGACACCGAGATCAAGCGTGCGGCCTATGCGCGGGCGGGCGTGCCCGAATATTGGCTGGTGCGCCCCGCCGAGCGCGATGTGCTGGTGCTGAGCCAGCCCGACCCCAACGCTGGCCTGTATCTGCAAACAACCCCCATTCCCCCTGCTAGCGAGCTGGTGTCGCCCACCTTGCCTTTCCGCGCTGTCATCGCCGCCTTCTTCGCCGGTTCCCCAGACGAGACGGTGTAGCGGGCGGGGGATTGGCGATCATCTGTAATGCCTGGCATGGTTCGCACACGTTTGGATTACGGAAACCATGCTCCTGCCAGGCAGCAGGGCTGCCACATTCCATCAGGACGTAGCAATTGAGAGTAGTTGGTGCAGCTGCCCACATGCCTCACGTACTTCGCTTTCAACCTTGAGCGCTGTTCGCGGGTCTTTTCGCATCCCAGTGTGTCCCAGGTCGTTGCGCAAATCGCGAGTCTTGTTCCAGAGCTGTTGCACTAGAGGTGTTTGTGCGACTTGATACATGGCAGGTGGAACTGGTTGACGTTCTTTACCTCTACGTCCAGAGATAGTTGCTTCACGGTACCCATTGATTGCTGCATCCGCATAATCGCGAGTTGTTTTGTCAAATATATCGCCAGCGGGCTGATGGGCAATGACCCACGAAACCAGCCATTCACGGGCCAGCGTAATTGCTTGCACATACAGCCCTTTCCCAACATACCACTGAATCATCTCGTGTTGCTTGAGGAGAATATCTCTGGCCAGCACGTTCTCCACGGCATCAGTCATTCCGAGTGGCGTATACTCAGCAGCGATTCGATCCAGCAGTAATCCAAAGGGTTGCGCTGCGGCGGAGGTTGCCTGACGGGACTGGGCAATCTCAGTATGGAGGCGGCTGGCAGTTTCCATCACCTCTGACGGGCGCGAGGTTTGCAGCGCCGCAGTGAGTTTTTTCAACGTGTCGCCGAGCTTCGTATAGTCGCTGTGCGCTTGCACCAGCTGCGTCAAATCATCGGCACGGCCATACTTGAGGAAGGCATCGGTCGCGGTTGTCCAATCGAGCAGAGATAAAAAGGGTGTAAGTTCAAAGACGGGTGTCTTGCCATCCTTGCTGGCATCGTAGGCACCATACACCATGTGCGAAACAGTTGCGCCACGCACCACGCGTAGATAGGATGTCGCCAGCAACGCTAATACTGGTAAAGAGCGAAAGCCGTTGGTGATATCAAAAATAATGGTATCGCCGGGCATAATCTGTTCACTAATAACTGCAAAAATTTTCCATAACTGCTCTTCGTTCGTACCAGATGAAATAGAAATAGGTGTAGGTTTCAAACTACCCGTAAAACGCCGTTCTAAGTCAGCAAAATTTTGCTGTTGAGCCTCCTTTGTTACCAGCACTAATAATGCCTCAATTTGACCGCGAAAAAAGTGGGCTGTGGCCTCAGCCATAAATGGCGTGGTACATTCGTCACCTCGATAGGTGTAAATCGTCTCCCGATAAGGCTGATTCATCGATGAAAGCTTGTTGGTGTTGATGTTTTGAAAAAAGATCCTTGTTGATATTTCCAATGGAACTGGGACTTCTAGTACGAATACTACCACCATTTGAGGAAATAGCAATAATCCTCCCATCAGTTGGTACTCGACTTCCTGGTAAGACCAGTAAATAATCTCCAATATGAATATCAGACATTGTAACTTCCCTTGTTGGTAAAGATGCTAATTCAGTATCGGCATCGTACTGAGGCGGCGCT
>JALONX010000730.1 GCA_025454695.1 Chloroflexaceae bacterium | reverse complement strand
ACCCTGTCACCCTGCCTGCCCTGAGCTTGTCGAAGGGTCACCCTGTCACCCTGTCTTTGCGCCTCTGCGCCTCTGCGCCTCTGCGTTTCTGTCCGGCCAATCTACAATCTAATTGAGCGATGCCAGGCCGTCCCACGAGTCGGTGGAGCGGGTGCGCAGGTTCTGGGGCAGCAGGGCCAGTTCGCTCCGCAGCAAAGCGCTGATCTCACGCAGGCGGGTGGCCACATCGGCCTCTAGCCAGCGCTGCTTCATCTCGTTGGTCACATCCAGGCGGTGCGCCAGGTGGTAGCTCATGGTCACAATGTCAGGCGGCAGGTCTTCGATCTCGGCCTGCACCCCGGTGGCGGCCACAATTGCCTGGCCAAAGCGCTCGTACAGCGTGCGCAGCTCCTTCGCTTGCTCCACCACATCGGCCACACTCTCCTCCGGCAGCAGCGCCACCGAAGCGGTGAGGTAGGGCGTGCGTTGCAGCACATACTGCAAGCGAAAGCGCCGCTGACCCACGGCGCTGATCAGGTAACGTCCATCGTCGAGCTGCCTGCTGCCGTTGATATGCGCCAGCGTGCCAATCTCGTGGGAAACGGCAGCGCGAGCGCCAATGCGGCCCTCCTCCACCTCGTCGCCCTCGCGAATGAGCACCACCCCAAAAGGCGTGTTCTGCTCCAGACAACGCCCGATCATCAGCCGGTAACGCTCTTCAAAAATATGCAGCGTGAGTGGCGCACCAGGCAACAACACCGTATTTAGTGGAAACAACGCTACTTTCTGCACCATAATCACACCCGCCTGGAATTGAGAGTTAAAAATTGAGAATTGAGACTCGCAATACGAAAAACGTAATCCGTAAACCTGCATTGAGCCACATGGCCTATTTCGGTTTACGCAGCACGGAGTACGGAGTACGGATTACGCAGTACGCAGTCCATTTCACGTTTCACACACTACGCAGTACTCTTCACGCTGCACGTTTTACGCACTACGCAGCCCATTTCACGTTTCACGTTTTACGCAGTACGCAGCCCATTTCACGTTTCACGCACTACGCAGTACGTAGTACGCAGTCCATTTCACGTTTTACGTTTCACGTTTCACGTTTCACGCAGTACGCCTCATTCTCCCTGCCATGTGCATGTCACTATTGTGGCCGATCCTGAGCCAATATGCAAGTCCACCGTGAATTCGATTTCCTGGGCGGCAAACAGCTGGGCCGCCTGGGCCTGATCCACCGGGCAGGCCACCCCTTCCACCAGCAGCGCCAGGTTGCCCACCCGCAGCTCCAGCAAGTCGGGCCGAAAGGCCACCCCGCTGCCGCCCACCGCCGCCAGCAGCCCTTCCCAGCGGGGCTGGTTCTGGGCGCAGTCGCGGCGCAATGTGCGCGAACGGGCTACCGCCTCGGCGATGGTGCGGGCGGCTTCAGCATCAGGTGCGCCCCGCACCTGCACATGCAGCACTTTGCCGCTCCCGGCGGCGTCGCGCACCACCTGCTGGGCCAGGTCTGTCGTTAAGGCATCCAGCGCTTCGCGCCATGCGGCATACTCCAGCGACACGGCGTCACTGATGATTGGCCCATCGGCGGTGCCGTTGGCCAGCAGCAGCACGGTATCATTGGGTGAACTGTCGCCATCAAGGTTCAGCCGATGGAACGATTTGGCCATGCTTTCCTGAAGCGATTGGGCCAGCAGCCGCTGCTCCATATTCACATCGGTAGTGATCACGCAGAGCAATGTGGCCAGGCGCGGGCTGATCAGTCTGGTGCCTTTGGCCATGCCCGCCAGCGTCACGCGGTAGTTCTCGCGCAGCTGCACCCGCATGGCCCGCTCCTTGGGCCGTGAGTCGGTGGTGAGCATGGCAATGGCCGCCCGCCGCCCCCCGCCGCTGTCCAGCTCCGAAACGGCCCGCTTGATGCCGTCGCGCATGCGCTGCATGGGCAGCGGCACACCAATCACGCCCGACGACATGAGCAAGACGCTGTCGCGGGGCACTTCCAGCTCCGTCGCCGCCAGCTTGGCGCATTCCACCGCGTCGGCCAGGCCGGGCTGCCCAGTGCCCACATTGGCCTGCCCAGCGTTAATCAGCACCGCCCGGATGGACTCACGGTTGCGGGCCAGAATAGCCTGGTTAAAAAAGACTGTGGCCCCCTGCACCACATTGGTGGTAAACAGCGCCGCCACTTTACATGGATGGGTTGAATAAACCAGGGCCAGATCGCGGGCCTTGCTGCCGTCCTTCAGGCCGCACGACACGCCGGTAGCCCGGAAACCGTTGGGACTGGAAATATGGCCGTCTTCAAAGATGCTGTAGCTCATTGATTGTAGATTGTAGATTGTAAATTGACCGGGATGAAGGGTTAGGGGTTACGGGTTAATTGCATTGAGTCTCTATGAATTTAACCCCTAACCCGTAACCCCTAACCCGCAACTTCACCAGACCCGGCAGATAAAGCCCTTCAAATATTCGCCTTCAGGAAACGAGAGCAGCAACGGGTGGTCGGGCGATTGGGTGAGCCGCTCGATCACCTGCACATCGCGCCGGGCATCTACCGCTGCGCCGAAAACAACTTTCTGAAACAGATCGGCGGAAACCAGGCCGGAACAGCTAAAAGTCGCCAGCACACCGCCGGGCCGCAGCAGCTGCATGGCCAGTAGGTTAATGTCTTTATAGCCCCGGGTAGCCCGATCCAGCTGGCCCTGGTTGTGGACAAATTTCGGCGGATCAAGAATAATCAGGTCGAACTGGCGGCCTTCGCCCCGGTAGAGCCGCAACTGCTTAAACACATCAGCGTTGAGGGCCTCAAACGGCGTGGTGAGGCCGTTCAGGGCCATGTGGCTCTGGGCCTGTTCCAGGGCGGGGCCGCTGGTGTCAAGGGCGGTGATGTGGCTGGCCCCGGCCTCGGCGGCATAGGCGCTAAAGCCCCCGGTGTAACAGAAGCAATCCAGCACCTCGGCCCCCTGGCAGTAGGCAGCCACCCGCTGCCGGTTCATGGCCTGGTCGAGGTAGAAGCCGGTCTTCTGGCCGCCGCCCATGTCCACCTCAAAGCGCAGCTTGCTCGGGCGGTCGGCAGCGTGCCAGTGGTAGGGCGTGATCGTGAGTCGTTCAGCGGGGAGTTCGCCCCAGCGTAGCCCTTCGGCGGGCGGCAGGCCCTCTTTTTCGCGCACATCGGCATCGCTACGCTCGTAAATGGCGGCGGGCTGCACCAGTTCGGCCAGCAGCTTTGTGATCAGTTCTACCCGCACGGCCATGCCCACCGTAAGCAGTTGCATCACCAGCACCGGGCCGTAGCGGTCTACAATCAGCCCTGGCAGCCCATCCGACTCGGCGTAGACCAGGCGGCAGGCGCTGGCTTCGGCAGGCCGCCCGGCAATGGCCCGTTGCAGCTTGCGCCGCAGCGCAGGCTCATCAAGCCGTTCGTCGGCGTTCCATGTAAAGACACGGGCGCGAATCTGCGATGCGCCGCTCCAGGTGCCACGGGCCAGCCATTCGCCAGAACTCGCCTGAATCTCCACCACGTCGCCGTCGGCGGGGTTGCCGCGCACGCTGGCAATGGCCCCCGAAAAGACCCACGGATGTCGCTGCTGTAAGGGCCGTTCGCGGCCCGGACGGAGGATAATGCTTGCCATAACGCCAAACTCCGATCTATGGCTACACACTGTAGCATAGCGGCAAGTTATGGTCAAGACAGGTGTAATGCGTAATCCGTAATCCGTAATCCGTAATCTGTACTGCGTGCTGCGTTACTGCGTGCTGCGTACTCCGTACTGCGTGCTGCGTACTCCGTACTGCGTACTCCGTACTCCGTACTGCGTACTGCATACACCGTAATCTGTAATACCACTCATGTTCTCATTGTTCATTACGCATTACGCATTACGCATTATTTTTTAAAACTCTTCGTTCTTGGTTCATGTAATTTTTGATCTCTTTCCCTAACCTGTTCGCGTGCGAAAATTCCCCGCAACTGCACGTAACTTGATGTGCAAAGACTTTGCAAAATACTTGACTTTGTGGTGCAAGTAACGGATAATACTAATATGCGACATCAGCTACGTTTGACATTATGTGGACTCTGTACCCAGAGCCGCCCCGAAATAACCTACACCGTCAACCGGCTGCTCAAGGAGTACCCGGATGAACTCAAGGTGGTTGCGCTGGATTGTATCGCCGCATGCGACGATGTGCCAGCGGTGATGATTGAGATGGACTACCTGCCCCGCGTCACGCCGCAGGAGCTGTACACTGCCGTCTGTGAGCGACTGGTAGAGGCTTGAAGTTCTGATTTGGCCCTTTCTTTTGTAACAACAGAGACCGGCACCTGATTACGGTGCCGGTCTCTGTTGTTATGTCTCGTGGCTGAAAAAAGACCAGCACCTGATTACGGTGCCGGTCTTCGTGTTGCCGTTCGCTAAAAAACGAGTTTAGCCTATTCCAATCACCGTTTCCAGCGCCCGGCGCAGGCTTTCACGGCTAAAGGGCTTGTGCAAAAAGGCGGCTCGTGCGTCTGCGGGCATGATGCGCTGCACCTCCTCGGCGCTGTAACCGCTCATCACCACCAGCGGCAAGGTGGGGTATTCCTGGCGAATGCTGTGGGCGACCATCCCACCGTCGGTGCCGGGCATGGTCACATCTACCAGCACTGCTGCAACACGCGGCATGCTCTCGCACAGCAGCGCCAACCCCCGCTCACCATTGTCGGCCAGTTGCACGGCAAAGCCGTCCCGCTCCAGCAGCAGCCGCACCACGTGCCGCACTGCTTCTTCATCATCAATCACCAGCACGGTGCCCTGGGCAAACGGCACCGCCCGTGGTGGCGGTGGCGCGGGCTGCGGTGTGGCCAGCACCGCCGGAAACCAGACGCGAAAGGTGGTGCCCTGGCCGGGCGCACTCACCACATCCATCGCGCCGTGGTGGCCACGCACAATGCCATGAATGGCGGCCAGGCCCAGGCCTCGCCCGGTGAACTTGGTGGTGAAAAAAGGATCGAAGATGCGGGCCAGCGTCGCTTCATCCATGCCGCAGCCGGTGTCGGCCACACTCAGGCAGACATAGTTGCCTGCGGGCAGGTCGGCCCCAAACAGCAGCTGCTGAAGGCGCGGTCGGTCAAGCCATTCCACACTCGTTGTTAGCGTAATTGTGCCGCCCTCATCGCCAATCGCCTCAGCTGCATTAGTCATCAGGTTCAACACAATCTGATGCAGCTGGCCGGGATCGGCCTGAGTAGGTGGAAGATTGCTGGCCAGCTGTTGCAACACGCGGCTCCGGCGCGGCAGTGAGACTCGCAACAGTTCACTGATTTCGCTAATCACGCTATTGAGCTGCACGGCTTCCAGTCGCTGGCGGCTCTTGCCCGCAAACACCAGCAACTGGTGCGTCAGGTCGGCTGCCTGCTTGATGCCCCGCACCAGCGCTTGCAAATGGCCGCTTGCCGCACTGCTCAAGCCTGGTTCGGTCTGGGCTAGCTCGGCGTGGCCTAGCATGCTGGTGAGCATATTGTTAAAATCGTGGGCAATGCCGCCTGCCAGCAAACCCAGGCTTTCCAGCTTCTGCGACTCCATCAGCTTCCGTTCAACTGCCCTGGTCTGTTCCTCGGCCCGCTGGCGTTCGAGTTGCTCCTTTTGCAGCGCAGTAGCAAGCCGACTCAGTTCTTCCGTGCGTTGATGGACATCGCGCTGCAATACATCAATCACGGTATACATCTCCATCGGATCGAATGATTGAAGCAGCGAGTTAGGTGTAATCAACCCGCACAGGGTGGCCTGGGGCGAAATAATCACCAGATGGCGGATGTTGTGGCGTTCCATCACCACATGCGCTTCCCACAAACTATCTTCGGGGTAAGCCGTTATCAGTTCGGCATGCATCACCGCGCTGGCAGGCGTTTGTTTCAAGTTCAAACGAGCAAGCTGGGCCAGCGCAATATCACGCTCGGTGATAATGCCCACTGGCACCACCGCCGCATCGTCGTCGCTGGTTGTAATCACCACACAGCTAATCTGGCGCTGGTGCATGAGTTGCGCCAGTTCGTGCAACCTTGTATCGGGCGGCATATGCTGCACATGGCGGCTCATCACTTCATCAATCCGGCGCAGGCGCAGCAAGGTTGCCGGGTTGAAGGTGCGCCGCAAGCTAGTACGAGAAATTTCGCCCACCAGCCGCTGCTGGGCATCTACCACCGGCAAGTGGCGAATATGGTACTGGCTGAGCAGGCGCACGGCGGCAAGCGTGCCACCAGGATTAT
>JALONX010000064.1 GCA_025454695.1 Chloroflexaceae bacterium | reverse complement strand
CCTGGGCCTGGTGCATCGCCAGCGCCCCGACTTGATTGTGCTCGATGTGACCATGCCCCACATGAACGGCTTGCAACTCTGCCACATCTTGCGCCGCGACCCGGAACTGGCTGCCATCCCCATTCTGCTGCTCACCGGCCACGACTCGATTGACGACCGGGTGCGCGGCTTTGAAGAAGGGGCCGACGACTACCTCCCCAAGCCCTTCGACCTGCGCGAACTCAAGGTTCGCATCAAGGCCCTGTTGCGCCGCGCCCCCGCACCCACACCCGCCCCCGCGCCGCCCGCCGAACAGACCAAGCGCACGCTGCTACTCGGCCCGCAGAGCCTGGCTGTGCCCACCTGCCAGGTGACGGTACACGGGCGACTGGTGCAGCTCACCCCCGCCGAATTTGAACTGCTGCACTACCTGATGCAGCACCCCAACCAGGTCTTTTCCAGCCAGCACCTGCTTCAGCATGTCTGGGGCTACACCCCCGAGGCCGCCGAACCGGGCCTGGTGCGCTGGCACATGATGAACCTGCGCACTAAAATCGAAGCCGACCCCGCCAACCCCACCCTCCTGCGCACCATTCCCCGCCATGGCTACATGCTGACTTCAGAACGCTGAACGCTGAACGCTGAACGCTGAGCAGGTTATACATTACGCATTACGCATTACGCATTACGCATTACGTTTCACGTTTCACGTTTCACGTTTTGCGTTTCACGTTTCACGTATAAACGCCCCGGTTCTGGGTTCTCGGAGGGAGAACACAAGGTTCGCCCCCTACGGTTCCCGGTTCTTCTGCCCCCTAACGCATCCCTAACGCTGCCCTTGCGCATGGCTAACGGCAGACTGCCGCCGCGTGTGCTTTAATGTGTGGGTAGTTTTAGCTAGCATCGTTGCAAAGGAGACACTGACATGGCCGTAGAGAAGGTAAACGCGTCGAGCAGCCTCGCTGAGGTGGTGGATCGCATTCTTGACAAGGGCGTTGTGATTGACGCCTGGGTGCGCGTGTCGCTGGTTGGTATCGAACTGCTGGCCGTTGAGGCCCGCGTGGTCGTCGCCGGTGTGGACACCTACCTCAAGTACGCCGAAGCCGTTGGCCTGACCGCCGCCGCCGCTTCCCCCGCCTAAGTTTCAACGGACGGACAACAGGGTGACCACGCACGTCTGCTGGTCATCCTGTTCGCTTGTCAGAAAGGGCCAGCGCCATGCCGCCAACTACTTCCCTCACACACATCGAACGGGCCGAGGCCATTGAGCGCCTGCGCCAGGAAACCCACGAGCAACTAGCGCGCCTGCGGGCCGAGCGCCTTGCCAGCGCCACCCGCAATCGCGAGCAGCTGAGCCAGCAACTCGACAACATGCGCCACGATGTGGCCACGATGCTGGTGGAACTGGAAACCAACCGCCAGACGGTGAGCGAAGCCGCCCGCCAGGATCGGGCCGAAACATATAACATCATGCGGCACCAGGTTGCCGCCCTGCTGAGCGACCTGGAAATTGGCCGCCAGATGGTTCAGGTCACCCAGCGTGACGAGCTGAACCACTATATGGATATGCTCCGCACCAATGTAGGCACCCTGCTGCACACCATGCACAGTGCCCACGAGCAGATGGCCGAAGCGGGCCGAGCCGAGCGCGCCGAGGCGATTGCCGCCCTACGGGCTGACGTGGCTCAGCTGCTCGAACAGGCCAGCGCCAACCGGCAGGATTTGCATGCTGCCCAGCGCGAAGAGCTGGCAGCGGCGATGAACAAACTTCACCAGGATGTGGCCCGACTGATGCAGCACTTTGAGGTGGAACGGGCGCTGCGGCACGACCGAACTGCCGCCCATGCGGCTCCCGCTGCCCAGCCCGCAGCCCCGGCAGCGCCCGCCGCCAAGGCTGCGCCCGCTGCCGCCGCCGCACCGCGCCGCAATGGTAGCCAGCCTAAAGCAGCGCCAGCCCTGCCGCCAGCGCCAAAGCCCAGTTTGCCCGCCAGCCTGCAGCGTATCACCAACCAGATGGACGAACTGCGCCAGACGGTGGCCAGCCTGCTCCAGGAGCATGGTCCAACCGCCGCCAGCCAGCCTCTGGCCCAGCAGGCGGTTGCCGTGGCCCGCTTCGAGGCGCTCCGCCAGCACGCCCTCATCCTGCTCGGCGAAACCGACACCGCCAGCAGAACCCTTTCGGTGGAAGAGCGCATGGAACACGCAGCCACGCTGGAGCGCATGCAAACCACATTGGCAACCATGGTGACCGATATGGATCTGGCCCTGAGCATGATCGGCGGTGAAAGCCAACCGATGGCTGATAGCAATGCCCCTGCCCCAACCGACGATTTAACGCAATTGCGCGGCATTGGCGACAACATGCAGCAGCGGCTCAACCAGGCGGGCATCTACACCTTTGTGCAGGTGGCGATGAGCACCCCCGAAGAGCTGCGCAAAGCGGCAGGTAACAACCGCCAGGCCCGCGTCTCCGACTGGATCAAACAGGCCCGCGAACTGGCAGGGCTTCCGTAGCGGGCGATAAGAGATTAGTGATTGGAGATTGGCCCGCGTCCACTGCGTACTGCGAACTACGTACTGCGTAAACTCATTGCAAGCAATGTAACTTTCTTACGCAGTTCGCAGCACGCAGCAAAAGAATCGTAGCCCATCTGCTAGATGCGACGCTAGAGCGGCTAGCGATGAAGCGTGAGGCGTGAAGCGTGAAGCGTGAAACGTAATGCGTACTGCGTACTGCGCAAAACGTGAAACGTGAAACGTGAGGCGTGAGGCGTAAACTTGAAACGTACTGCGTACTGCGTACTGCGTGAAACGCAAAACGTGAAACGTGAAACGTAATGGAAGTAATCGTCAATCGTCAATCCAAACTCGTAACTCGTAACTCGTAACTCGTAACTCGTAACTCGTAACTCGTAACTCGTATCTCGTAACTCGTATCTCGTAACTCAACATGCAGCTTGGTCATCGCAAAATTCGTTCGGCAGGGCGCAACAGCGGCAGCATTGAGGTGACGCTACCCGCCCAACTCCAGGATCTGGAAGGTGTGGAATGCCGCCTGCTGGTGCGGGACGGCCCGCGCCCAGAGATTGTGCTGCAACCAGACGTGAGTCTGGCCCAGAACTGGTGCAACAGCCTCTGGCAGCAGCTGCGGCTTGGCCTCAGCGAGATTGACGAGGTCGGTGAGTTCCAGCTGGGCGACTTTTCGTTGGCGCTGTTTCCGCCTGCCCACTGGCAAGAACGGCCCCCGCTGGCCTTTGCCGATGCGCTGTTGCTGGCCCGGCAGCCCCACCCACATGATGAACGGGCGCTGGCGGCCCTGGCCCGGCTGCTGGCCTCATTCGCCCTGGTAGCTGCCCAGCGGCTTCAGCTGCGCGACGCGCCAGCACTGGCCTTTGCCGACGCCGTGGCACTGTTGCTCACCGGCGTGTATGTCGGGTTGGGCAGCGCCTTTGAACGCGGACTCACGCACCAGCTGGTGTGGGGCCGCACTGGCGAGGGGCAGGGCCAGGCCAACCCACTGGAGCGGGCAACATGGCAGCGGCTGCGCCCGGAGTTTCGGCAGATGTTTGAACAGTTGCAGGGCTGGCAAAAAAATCCTGCCGCCTACCAGGCCGCCCGCGAGCGATGGTATCGCGCCCTGGCGGTTGAGTCCGCAGGTGGGTGGAAGTAGGAATTACAGTGCGGAGACGTTTTTTGCCACAGAGGCACAGAAGACACAGAGAAATACGAAAGACCCTCGGCGCTCTCGGCAGCCTCGGCGGTGAAACAAAAGCTTAAGGAATTCACGATGACGATTGCAAGCAAACCAACCACGGGCACACGCAATGCCCTTTCGCTCAAGCCCAGTTTAGATTTTGTGCATACACCAGCGACTCAGGAACTGGCCGAGCGGGCGCAGGCCTACATGCAGGCTGGCTTTCCGGTTCACTTCCGCGGCCCGGCGGGCACCGGCAAAACCACCCTGGCGCTGCATGTAGCGGCCCAGCTTGGCCGCCCGGTGATGTTGATTGTAGGCGACGAAGAGTTTAGCACCTCCGACCTGGTGGGCGGGCAGCAGGGCTACCGCTACAAGCGCGTGGTCGATCGCTTCATCCACTCAGTTGTGAAATACGAAGAGGACGCTGTGCAACAGTGGGTGGACAACCGTCTCACCACTGCCTGCCGCGAAGGCTTCACCCTCGTCTACGACGAGTTTACCCGCTCGCGGCCCGAGGCCAACAACGTACTGCTGACGGTGTTGGAAGAGGGCCTGCTGGTGCTGCCTACGATGACCAGGGGTGATTCCTACCTGAAAGTTCACCCGAACTTCCGGGCTATTTTCACCAGCAACCCTCAGGAATACGCTGGCGTGCATGCCTCGCAGGATGCCTTGCGCGACCGCATGGTCACGCTTGACCTGGACTACTACGACGCCGAAACCGAAACCATGATTGTGTCCTCACAGTCGAACCTGGACTATGACGCTGCCGCCCGCGTGGTGAAGCTGGTGCGCGACTTCCGCGACTGCGGGTCCTACGACCAGACGCCCACCATGCGGGCCTGCGTGCAAATCGCCCGCGTGATCGCTCAGCAGGAGATTATGCCGCTGGTGTATGACCATCGCTTTGTCAACATCTGTATGGATGTGCTGGGTTCGAAAAAGAACTACACCAGCCGCGAACGGGATCAACGGGAAAAGCAGCGGGTGTTGCTCATGCAACTGATCGAGCGCCACTGTAGCTGAACGAACAACGGAATGGTCTCTCGCACAGGCGCACAGGCGCACAGGGATCGCAACGGCAAGTTTGTTTGCTAATCTCTGTGAGCTTTGCGGCCCTTCGATACACTCAGGACAGGCTTTGCGAGCGCAAAAAAAAGGAAACGACTTGTGAAAATCAAAACCATGCGGCAAATTCCCACCCGTTCGGCGATGCCAGCACGGAAAAAGGATGGGCGCGAGCAGACGGTGAATCGGATGGCCCAGCTGGAACACGAGAAGGCCAGACTGGAGCGGGAACTGCAACTGTGGCGCGAAAAGGAGCAACGCACCGCTGAACGCTTGCAGCAGGTGGAAACACAGCTCCACCAGGTGCAACAGACGCTGGGCCTGAACCAGGGCGATGCCGCCGCCCCAGAACCGCAGCGGCCCGCGCCCGCTAAACCAAAAACCAATGACGGCGACAGCTGGAATGTGATTTCGTTGGAATATTAAATTGACCGGAGACCGAAGACCGGAGCCAGTTTCCAGTTAGCAGTTGGCAGTTAGCAGTTGGCAATCTCCAATCGCTAATCACTAATCTCTGAGGATACAACCATGAGCGATGAAGAAAAAAAGCGCCCGGAGCCAGAGATCAATATCAACCTGGGCCTGGGCGGTATCTTTAAGGGCCTGGGCGACATGATGAGCCTGCTCTCCCAGATGGCCGAGCAGGCCGAGGGCGAAACGACTCGCAGCGGCGAGTTCCGCGTGAAGGGCGCTGGCGACAAGGTGAGTGGCGTGTATGGCTTCACCGTGCGCAGTGGCATCGGCGGGGTGCCCCGCGTCGAGCGCTTCGGCAACATCCGCACCACCGAGAAGGGGCCGGAAGTGGCCGAAACCCGCGAGCCGCTGGTTGACCTTTTCGACGAGGCCCACGAAATGGTGGTCGTGGCCGAGCTGCCCGGCGTCAATGAGGCCGACATCACGGTTGAGATTCACGACGACATTTTGAACCTGGAAACCAGCGGCGAACGGCGCTACGCCCGCGAGGTGCTGTTGCCCGCAAAGGCCGCTGCCGCCAGCATGCAAAAAACCTACCGCAACGGCATTCTGGAAATCCGCGTACAAAAAGCGTGATAGCAGCTAGCAGTTAAACGCAGAGACGCAGAGACGCAGGGTGATGGCAGCTGACAGCTTCCTCATCACTCAGTACTCAGCACCCTTCGCGTTCGCTCCCTTCAGCAAGCTCAGGGCAGGCAGGGCAGGCTCAGCACTCAGCACTTTTTTACTCGTAACTCGTAACTCGTAACTATGAACAACACCACAACAACTGATGGCGTCTATCTCTACTGCATTATTCGCTGCCCCGAGACGCGCACCTTTGGCAGCCCCGGCATTGGCGACCGGGGCGACACAGTGTATACGGTGCAGTGCGGCGACCTGGCCATGGTGGTCAGCGACTCGCCGATTGTGGAGTATGACAGCACCCGCCGCAACATGATGGCTCACACCCGCGTGATCGAAGAGGTGATGGCTGAGTTTACCGTGCTGCCCATTCGCTTCGGCATCATCGCCCCCAACGCCGAAGTGGTGCGGGCGCAACTGCTTGAACGGCGCTACGACGAGCTGTGCAACCAGCTAAATAGCCTGGACAGCCGCATTGAGCTGGGGCTAAAAGCCTTCTGGCAGGAGAACGTGATCTACCGCGAGGTGGTGGAACGTGACCCGGTGATCCGCAGCCTGCGCGACAGCCTGGCCGGGCGTTCGCCCGAAGAAACTCACTACGAGCGCATCCGCCTGGGCGAACTGGTGGAAGCGGCCATTGTGCAGCAGCGGGCCACCGACGCCGAAAAGATTTTGGGCCGTCTGCGCCCGCTGGTGCAGCAGACCCAGACCAGCCCGGCCCTCACCGACCGCATGGTGGTGAACGCGGCCTTTCTGCTGGAAAGAACCCAGGAAGTGGCCTTCGACCAGATGATTCAGGAGCTGGACGCCGAGATGGGCCAGCGCATGCTGTTTAAGTACGTCGGCCCAGTGCCGCCCTACAACTTCGTCAACCTAACCATTAACTGGAACTAGCGGAGAAGAACCAGGAACCGCGAACCGAGAACCGGGGCGTTTATACGTGAAACGTGAAACGTACTGCGTACTGCGTGCTGCGTACTGCGTAATTGTTCTCGGATGTAGGGGTTACGGATTACGGATTACGGATTACGAGACTAGTTCTTGATTCCTGGTTCTGACCAAAAACACCATGGGCATTTTCACCACCCTCCTCACCTTGCCAATCAGCGGCCCGCTCAAGGGCGTGTTCTGGCTGGCAGAAACGTTGACCGAGCAGGCCGAAGGCGAACTCTACAACCCGGAAAAAATCCGCGCCCAGATGACCGACCTGGAACTGCGGCTCGACATGGGCGAGATCAGCGAGGAGGAGTACAACGCTGCCGAGGAACTGCTGCTGGCCCGCCTCAAAGAAGCCCGCCAGCGCATGACAGCGCGGTGAATGGAGCAGAAACGCGGAGACGCGGAGGCACGGAGGCGCAGAGATTTTAGTGACCAGATGACCCAATGACGAGATGACCCGGTGAGATTTTGCATCTTCGCGTTTCTTCGCGGATCAACTCAGGTCACTCGTAACTCGTAATTCATAACTCGTAATTGGAGAAACATATGAACGGCCCAACTATTGCTCGCCTGGCAAAAGAACAACTCAGTGAATTAACGGGGCTTACGCCTGACACCGTTTCTAAGCTTTCCAAAGACACCGACGGCTGGCATGTAGCGGTTGAGATGATCGAGGTAAAGCGCATTCCCAACACCAGCGACGTGCTGGCCACCTACGAAACCTTGCTCGACCCCGAGGGCAACCTGGTAAGTTACATTCGCACCCAGCGCTACTATCGGAGTCAGGTCAAGAATTGAGCGTTGAGAATTGAGAACCAAACGCTATCGCAAGGGAAATGAGGGAAATAAGGGAAATGGCGTTACGGTGCAACGGCATATTTCCTTCATTTCCTTTATTTCCTTTGCCTACCTATAGCAGATTGCAGATTGCAGATTGCAGAATTACGCAGTACGCAGTACGTAGCACGCAGTTCTCATCGTAACTCGTAACTCGTAACTCGTCTCATACGTCATCATTCATACTTCATCATTTCGTTTAGCGGAGCAACCTATGGATCATCGCATGCAACATTCGACCCAGGCCACAAACCTGGCTGATATTCTGGAGCGCGTCCTCGACAAAGGCATTGTGGTCGCGGGCGACATTACCATTTCGCTAGTGGGCGTGGAGCTGTTAAGCATCAAGCTGCGCCTGCTGGTGGCTTCGGTAGACAAGGCCCAGCAGATGGGGATTAACTGGTGGGAGGCCGACCCGCAACTTTCTACCCGTGCTAAGCAGCTGGAAGAGCAGAACCGCCTGCTGCAACAGCGCCTGGAAAAGCTGGAAGCGGCCCTGGCCAGTTAGCCGTTGGCCGTTGGCCGTTGGCCGTTGGCCGTTGGCATACTTGCGGACATGCAAACTGCCAACTGGGGACTGCAAACTGGTTCTCGGTTCTTGGTTCTTGGTTCTCACTCATCTCCAATTTATGACACAAGACACACAAACCATTACCCTGCGTGTGGCCGAGGCCATGCCGAAGGACGTAGGACGTGGCCTGGTGCGGCTCGACCCGGTGGACATGGAGCGGCTTGGCATTGCGGTGGGCGAGTTTGTGCTGCTCAGCGGCCAGCGCACCACTATTGCCCGCGCCATGCCCACCTACAGCGAGCAACGCGGCCAGGGCCTGGCCCAGATGGACGGGATTGTGCGCACTAACGCCGGGGTGGGCCTGGACGACCGGGTGAGTCTGAAACGGGGATCTGCCCAGCCCGCCCGCAGCCTGACGCTGACGCCAGTGGATGGCCAGCGCAGCCCGGCTGGCCCAAGCCAGGGGCGCTACCTGGCCCGCCTGCTCGACCGCATTCCGGTGATGCCTGGCGACCGGGTGCGCGTGACGCTGCTCGGCACCCGCAGCCAGAGCTTTGCCGTGGCCGACACCGCCCCCGACGGCCCGGTGGTCATCGGCCCCAACACCACCATTCGGGTGGGCGGGGCAGCGGCGGCAAAGGAAACCGGCGCAATTAGCTACGAGGACATTGGCGGCCTGCGCCGGGAAGTACGCCGCATCCGCGAGATGATTGAGCTGCCGCTGCGCTACCCTGAACTGTTTGAACGGCTGGGGATTGACCCACCCCGTGGCGTGTTGTTGCATGGCCCGCCCGGCTGCGGCAAAACCCTGATCGCCCGCGCCGTGGCCCACGAAACTAGCGCCCACTTCATCACCATCAACGGGCCAGAAATTATTGACAAAATGTACGGCGCGTCCGAGGCCAACCTGCGCGGCATCTTCGAGGAGGCCCGTAAAAAGGCACCGACCATCATCTTTATTGATGAGATTGACTCGATTGCCCCCAAGCGCGAGGACATGAGCGGTGACCGCCAGATTGAGCGGCGGGTGGTAGCCCAGCTGCTGACGCTGATGGACGGTTTGGATGCACGTGGCAACATTATGGTGATTGCCGCCACCAACCTGCCCAACAGCCTCGACCCGGCCCTGCGCCGACCGGGCCGCTTCGACCGCGAGATCGGCATCAGTGTGCCGGATAAGATTGGGCGGCAGGAGATTCTCGACATCCACACCCGTGGCATGCCGCTTGCGCCCGATGTGGACATGGAGCGACTCGCCGCCATTACCCACGGCTTTGTGGGTGCCGATTTGGAAGCCCTGAGCCGCGAGGCAGCCATGGGTGCCCTGCGCCGCCTGCTGCCCGACATTGACTTTTCCCAGGCCAGCATCCCGTATGACAAGCTTATGCACCTGGACGTGAAAATGACCGACTTTTCCGCCGCCCTGGGCGAGATCGCACCTTCGGCCATTCGTGAGGTCTTTACCGAAGTGCCAGACGTGGGCTGGGACGACGTGGGCGGGCTTGCCCAGGTGAAGCAGGCGCTGATCGAAGCGGTAGAGTGGCCGCTGCGCCACGGTGCGCTGTTTGAACGCAGCGGCATCCGCCCACCACGCGGCATTATGTTGCATGGGCCGCCGGGAACGGGCAAAACCCTGCTGGCCAAAGCCCTGGCCCGCCAGAGCGAAGCCAATTTTATCTCGGTGAAAGGGCCGCAGCTGCTCAGCATGTGGATCGGTGAGTCCGAGCGGGGCGTGCGCGAGATTTTCCGCAAGGCCCGCCAGGCTGCCCCATGCATCGTCTTTTTTGATGAGATGGATGCGCTGGCCCCCACCAGGGGCGGCGGCAATGATAGCACCACCACCGAGCGGGTGGTGAGCCAGCTGCTGACGGAGCTGGACGGCATTGAGGAGCCGAAGGGCGTGGTGGTGCTGGCCGCCACCAATCGCCTCGACCGAATTGACCCGGCCCTGCTGCGCCCTGGCCGCTTCGACCTGGTGGTGGAAATTCCGCCGCCAGACTCCGCCAGCCGCCGCGAGGTGCTGCGCATCCACACCCGCCGCATGCCGCTCGCCGCCGATGTGGCGCTCGACGAGTTGGCCGAACAGCTGGCGTGCTGCGCCGGAGCCGACATCGAAGGAATGTGCCGCCGGGCAGCCCTGGTGGCCATGCGCGAACACCTGGCCAGCGGCAAAGGGGAGGACGAACTCCAGATCGCCCAGCGCCACTTCCAAATGGTGGTAACCGATGTGCTGAGCCACCGCGCTGCCCGTGGTGGCTAGGAGTTCAAAAAAGCATACCTTCCCCTTGTGTTGATGGTCTGTGGCCGACCATTACACGGCACCACGCTGGCGCTGTGCCACCAGACATTGAGCGCAAGGTAAGTCCACAGAAAAACATTGCCAGGCACGGGAGAGATGCCTCGCTGGGGCGTCTCTCCCGTGTTCTACGCGGTATATTCCATCACGTCTGGTTTCACTTGCATGGTATAGTATCTATATGTATTGGCATCTGCACAACGGTACGCAGCCTCCCTACATTGTACCTATTTGCGCACGGCAATCTGCAACCAGAGGAATGTGACCGATGGATATTGTGACCCAGACGACCCGCCCAACCGTCAATCTAGCGAGTCTTGCCGATAGTTTTACCCCTGAAGAAATTGCCGACCTGGTGCGTGAGGCCCGTGAAGCGGCCCTGGCTGAAGTCAAACCGCTGCTGAAGCGGGCCATGGTGGAAGTTCTGCTGGCCCAGGTAGCGGGCCATGTTGCGGCACCCCGTTGCGATCCCGCCCCCGCGCCCGATGAGCGCACGGCGCTGCTGCAGGAGATCGCCCAGATACGCAAACAGCTAATCGCCAACGAAGAAGCCGTCAGCGCCCTGCACGACACGCCCGCGCCGGAGGTGATTGCCGAGCCAGTGCCGGTGCCGCCGCCCGCCGCCCCGGCAGCAGCGGCGAGCGACGGGCCGTTAGGCTACTATCTGTTTGCGGTGGCGCTGGCTAACCCTAACCAGAAGGGCGTGCCGGACAGCGGCATGTACCCCGACCATGCCGTCTACACGCTGGAACATGACGGGCTGCGGGCCTACCTGAGCGCGGTGCCCCTGGACGAGTTTGGCGAAGAGGTGTTTGAGCGCAACGCCCGCAATCTCACGTGGCTGGAACCACGAGCAAGGGCGCACCAGGCCGTGGTGGGCGGACTCGCCGCCGAGCAGACAATTATTCCCCTGCGCTTCGGCACCATCTTCCTGACTGAAGAGCGAGTGCGCGGCTTGCTGACCGAGCGACGCGACGAGTGGGTTGCGGCGTTGGCACGGCTGCGGGGGCATCAGGAGTGGGGGGTGAAGGTCTATTGTAACCTGGTGACGCTGGGCACGGAGCTGCAACAGAGCAGCCCGCGCATCCAGGCCTTCAAAAACGAGCTAGAGCAAAAGTCCCAGGGTGCCGCTTATTTCATGCAGCGTCGGCTCGACATGCTGATCGCCGATGAGGTGGAGCATTTTTGCGACACACACGCCCGCCAGTTCCACGAGCGCTTTGCCAGCCACGCCAGCGCCGCCGTGCAAAACACGGTGCAAAGCGGCGACGGGCAGGGCAGCGCCGAGCGCATGCTGCTCAACGGGGCCTATCTGCTCTCGGCAGAAGGAATGCCCGTATTCTACGCTGAGCTAGAGCATCTCAAAGCCGAGTATAGCGACATGGGCTTCACCTACCAGCTCACCGGCCCGTGGCCGCCCTACAACTTCGTCCAGCGGTGAGTTTTTTGTTTAGAGATAGGAGATGAGCGATTGGAGATTGCCAACTGCCAACTGCCAACTGCCAACTGCCAACTGCCAACTGCCAACTGCCAACTGCCAACTGCTAACTGCCAACTGCTAACTGCCAACTGTAGATTGGCTCCCGTCTCCGGTCAATTCCAGTTCTCAGTTCCTGGTTCTGCAAAATATGAGCAATCCACTTGAAAAAAAAGTCGCTCTGATTGACCTGCTTGATCGCATTCTCGACAAGGGTGTGATCATTCAGGGCGACATCACCATTTCCGTGGCCGATGTAGACCTGGTTTACCTGGGGCTGAAGGTGCTGCTCACCTCGGTAGACAAGGCCGAGGCGATGAAGGCCCTCGCCGCCGAACATGGCCGCCTGCTGGCCGCCCCGCCCAACGCAGAAAGCAGCTAAACGCAGAGGCGCGGAGATGCAGAGACGCAGAGGAAGTATGTGTACTGAATCATGCGTGTTATGTAAACTTTATTTCATACATCATACTTCATACATTTGTGTTCTACCTCTACGCCATAACCGACACGACTGCTGTGCCCCCGCCGATGCTGATGGGCATTAGCGGCTTGCCCCTGGCGGTGGTGGCGAGCGCCGGGCTGGCCGCCGTGGTGAGCCAGATCGAAGCGACTCCCACGCCCACGGAAGAGCTGCTGTGGCAGCACGAGCATGTGGTTGAAGCGCTGATGGACTCGCGCACCGTATTGCCGGTGCGTTTCGGCACCCTGCTCCACGACCGCGCCGCCGTGGAACGCACCCTGCACGAAGGCCAGGCCCGCTTCCAGGCCGACCTGGCGAAGCTGCGGGGCCGGGTGGAGCTGGCGCTGCGAGTGTTGACGACCGAAGACCGAAGACCGGAGACCGGGGAGCCAGAACTAAACACAGAGACGCAGAGACGCGGAGACGCAGAGGGTACGCAGCACGCAGTACGCAGCTCTTCTGGTACAGCCTACATGCTGGCCCGGCTAGAGGAGGAGCGCCGCCAACGGGCCGAGCGCGAAGCGGCTGAAACGCTGGTGGCGGCATTGCATGCCCGGCTGGAGCCGCTGGCGGTGGAGTGGCGGCACAAGTTGCTGGCGTCGCCGCAACTGCTGCTCACGGCGGCCTACCTGGTGGAACGGGACAAGCTCCCCGCTTTCCAGGCCGCCGTCGCTGAGCTGAGCCAGCAGCACCCCAACCTCAAGCTGCTCTGTACTGGCCCCTGGCCGGGGTATCATTTTGTGGGGTAGGTATTAGGATTGCTGATGGAAAGAATTAATTTCCTGGTTGAGCTGAGTTTAGTCAACTCCAAGGCAGGTTGTTAACTTTTTTGATTTCCAGACTATGAAGAATCAGACGTAAGAAGTGCTAATGGGAGAAAAATAGTGAAAGATCTTGAGCGTCGTCTCTGTTTGATGGTATTTGTACTTCCAATGCGTGTCCACTGATGGACTGCTACCACCAATGCAGTAAAGTGCCAACCTTAATGATCATATCGACAAGGCCAGTCAAAGCGACAATCAGCGCAGTCAATCCCCCTAAAAATTGAAGCACTACCTTCCAGTCGAGAAAGTTGTGTTTTCGGGAGCGCACATTGCGGGAGCGACTCATTGAACACCTCCTGAGTCAGCATTATAGTACGGTATGTTTATCGTATCTATGCTTTCGGGAGCAACAGGTTGGACATATTCAAGGACAGCTTGATCATTTGATAGACCAGTCAATTCTTTGACTA
>JALONX010000729.1 GCA_025454695.1 Chloroflexaceae bacterium | reverse complement strand
AGCCTGGCTGTTCAACAACACACTCAACAACAATATACCCAGCAGCGTTGAAACTGGCGACCTGAAATGGCGCAACATACACGTTCCCCTGGCGCGGCGAATAGTGGGTGATGAGCGACGTGTAATCGCTGAGTCTATACCGTCTACGATACAAAATAGTAACGGGGCCAGGTGAGGAATTTCTGGCCGTTGCTCCAGCTAATCCATGGCAACAGTGAACAAGCACTGCGCAAGCGCAGAAGCTAATCTCCAATCGCCAATTACTAACCACTCATTAGTTATGGGGCAGCGTTCGGGGTTGCAACCGGCGTCGGGGCGGCCCCACTCTGGCGGGCGTCAGCCACAGGCCAGCCGCCCGCCGTGGGCGACCCCATCACCAGCAGCAGGTTGGTTGCATCGGGGGGAATATCAAACAGCAGCGGCACACTGGACACACGATTACCAGGAGGAATCTCATCTTCCAGGGCCAGGTCGCCAAAGGAGCCACGGCCATAGAGACTGAGGTAACGACTTGAGGCATTAGGGATGGGGCGGTAGTTGCGGCCCTGGCCGTCGAGCAGCATAACCATGTCGGCGGGAATGCGACGGGGAGCCGCTGCGAGATTACTGACTGACAGCAAGGCCAGCACGAAGCGCCCGCGCGGCGACAGTTCGCCCAGGGAACCATCCAGCACCACGGCCTGGTCGGGTTGCAGCAACACCGCCCGCCACTGATCCTGCTCGCGGAACGCGCCCATGGGCAGCACCGGCGGCGTGGGCACCATGGTAGGCTGCGGCAGGGCGGTGGGGCTGGCTGGCAACACCGTGGCTGCGGGCACAGTCGTTGCGGCAATCACGGGCACTGCCGCAGTAGCATTAAGAAGCACCGTTGGCAGGGGCCGATTCACGGCCACAGTGGGCTGAGACGACTCGCTCATCCAGCGTTGGGCCAGCAGCCCTAGCGCCAGCAGCAGCACAAGCAGCGCACCACCAAACAGCCACAGGCTACCCACCCCACGACGAGATGGAGATTCAGACTCTGCGGGCGTGGGTGCCGCCACGGGTGTCGGTGCAACCATTGATGTGGAGGCAACAACGGCGGACGGCTCCGCTGGCAATGCGGCGGGCGTTGTTGCAGCAGAGGGGAGCGTTTGAGCCGATACTGCCACGCCGAGCCGGGCCAGGCCTTTGCGGGCTGGTTCATTGTCAGGGTCAAGCGCCAGTACCTGTTCGAGCAACTGGCGCTGCTCGTCCCGGCGTTCCGCCAGTGCTGCCAACAGCAGACGGGGCTTCACCGCCGACGGATGTTCCCGCACAAGCGCGTGCAACAGTGCCCGTGCCCGTGCCGCATGGCCAGCCCGAGCATCCTGCACGGCCAGCTTCAACAGCCGTTCAAGGTCATTAGTGGGAGCCGGTTCCGGCATGGGGGGCACGTCAGCTGACACATCCATAGGGGAAAAAGGAGCGGCTGTGCGGATGAGCGTGGGGCTTCACGCTCACCCGCAGCGAACATACAAGGTTAGACCCGGCGCAACACCAGCCAGCCCTGGTCTGGCTTCGTGCGTGAGAAGAAGACCAGATCAGTCGCATCGGGCGCAACGTCGAAGATGATGGCAACGCTGCGATAGATACCGTCATTCGGCACGGCCTGGGTATGGGCCAGGTCGGCGTTCACACCGGGCACGGCGTAGGCAGGCGACACATCCGGCAGGGCTTCGTACACTCGGCCTTGCGCATCCTTCAGCACAAAGAAGTTGGCCGGAACCGGCTGGGCCTGACCGGTGCGGTTCTCCGCATGCACCAGCACTACCACATAGCGGCCCTGTGGCTGGAACCCACGGGGCGTCAGAATCACGCCCGCGTAGTTGGGCTGGAAGAAATCAAACAGCCAGCCCGAACTCTCAATGGGCGAGTTCGGTGGAAGAATGGCCGGATTGGCCCCACTGACATCGGTGTTGGCCACTGGCTCACCAGGTGAAGGCTGGCCTGGGTTCGGCTGGGCCGGTTGGCCCGGCTGCGCTGTTCCCTGCCCAGGCTGGCCCGGCTGCGCAGGTGTCTGCCCCGGTTGCGCCGTGCCCACTGCTGCCGGATCCGTGGTGCCAGTGGCACCCGGCGTAGCATCCACCACCGTGCCAAGGGGCGGCGGTGTGGCATTCGCACCTGGTTGCCCGACCACACCAGGGCTAGGCGCTGCGGTGCTTGCAGGCTGGTTCCCATTCCCAGCAGTTTGTTCCTCTGGGAAGAAGATCGGCCAGAGGAAGATCGCCAGCAGCGCCAGCAGCGCCAGCCCAAGCACCGCCAGCAGCAGCGGGCTAATGCCGCCACGAGCTGCGACGGTATCGTCCTCGTCCTCCTCATCCTCATCCAGTTTCAAACGGGCAGAGCGAACCGCATCTCGGCCCGAGGAACCCACCGCCCGTGCAGCACCACCCGTCCCTGCCGCTGCGGCCCCGGCTGCCCCCACGGCAGCACCTTCGGTTCGATCATATGTGTCATTCGCCCCAGTCTCGGTGCGCCGCACCGCCGCAGGCGACTCGTTCATCGCGTCAGACAGCGAGTCCAGCGCAGCAAAGGGGTCGTCAGTATCAATATCGTAGCGGTCACGCCCGCTGGGTGGGGCATCAGCCACGGCAGGCGCAGGCGGCGGTGGCTCCACCGCCACCGGGGTAATTGGGCGGGGTGCGCCGGGCTTCACGCCCAGGGCCTGCAAGCCCTTCAGGGCCATCTCGTTGTTTGGGTCAAGTTCGACCACGCGCTCCAGTGCGGCCTGGCGCTCATCGCGGCCTTCTGCCACACCCGCTAACCAGAGCCATGCCTGCGTATTGTTTGGTTCTTGCCGAGTCAACAGCCGAAAGAGGCTACGCGCCTCTTCTTTGTTGCCATCTCGCGCGGCTTCAATTCCCAGCTGCAAAATGCTTTCTGGCTCTGCCATGCGCGATACCTTCCTTCTATGCCCAGCGTTGGGCAACATACACGGGAGCGTTAGAAATTGAGCGCTATTGTAGCATAGGGTCTCAGAACGGTCAACAGTCGTTTCTGCGTGCAAGGCGCTGGCAAGGGCAAGAATCGAACCGCAACACCGGAAAGTGCAAAGAGTTTTTACTTTCGCCCGCGTTCACGGGCAGGCATGCCCGCTCGCCGCCGGTGATTCCGCACCGTGCCAACGCTCACACCAAATTGTTGTGCAATCTCCTGCAAGGGCAACCGTTCCACCATGTAGAGCTGATGCAACGCTTCCACGGGAATGCTAACAGATTGAAACCGCGACTGGCGTGTGGTAATGCCGCAGGCCCGCAGCCGCTGCGAAATGGTGGTGGGGCTGCAACCATAGTGCTGGGCCAGCAGCACCACACCCAGTCCTTCGTCTTCGTACCGGCGGCGGAGTTCCTCACAGGAGATGGTGAAACGGAGTGCCATAGCAACCTTCCTACACGAAAACGGATAAAAAGAGCGTAAAAGAAGACGAACGCCGTGCTGTTGCACCATTAACGCTGCGTCACACAAAAGCAGCCGTGTTCAGGCAAGACTGATTCTTTAATTTGTGTGACAGACTATTGCGGATATTGACGAGCGGAACGTCAACTGCAATATCATCAAGTATTAATCAGAATGCGTGAACAAGTGTTGCCGTTAGCAAATTTCGAATTAAGCGTGACAATTGTCGATGCAGCGGCAATAACGTCGTCTCGATCCTGAAGCAGACTAATGCACTTAAAGAAGGATGTGAAACAATACCTAACATATCTTTCACTCAAAATTCTATTTATTTCTTCTAA
>JALONX010000728.1 GCA_025454695.1 Chloroflexaceae bacterium | reverse complement strand
GGGCGTGATGGTGGCCAGCACCCTGGCGTTGTCGTTGGGGGCAGCCCGTAGGATGGCACCCTCTGGTTTTGCCCGCAGCACCGGGAATTCTGGTGGCAGTAGGGCCGCGCCGTCGTTGGGGTTGCGTTGCTGCAAGTAGGCCATAATGCCATTGGCAATGGCCTGCGCCACTAGATCAGGCTGACCAAACATCACCTCGCGGTCGGCGGCGCTGGTCATAAAGCCCATCTCCAGAATCACGGCGGGCGTGGTGGGGGCAATGGCATGCACAAAGCGACGGTAGCTGAAGGCATAGTAGCCGCGCATGTTCACCGTGACGCCGCCCACATCTTCGGGAATGCCTGTGGCGGGGTAGTTGTCGGAGATGGCCCGCAGCAGCTGCCGCGAGGCCTGCGAGGCCCGCCAGGGCGTGGCGATCTTCCAGCCACGCTTGGTTGCACCCACCACCCCGTCGGCGTGGATGGCGATGAAGGCGTCGGCGTCGTATCTTGGTGGCACAGTGGCGGGCAGCATGTCTACCACCACGCCCTGAGCCTCCAGCAACGGCTTCACCCGCGTCACAATGCTCATGTTAAGTTCGGCTTCGGAGATGCCATTCCAGCTCGCGCCAGTAGAGGTGCGCAGCCGGGCCAGTTCGTCTGGCAGTTCGTTCACCTTCCAGTGGCCTACCTGCAAGCCCACCCGCCATGGTGTGCCCGCCGGTCGCGGCGTGGGGGTGGGAACGGCGGTGGGGCCTGTGGGCGGCGCGGTCGCCGCTGGTGCAGGGATGGTTGCCGTCGCCTGGGGCGTGGCTGAAGTTGGTGTGGCGGGCGGTGCCGTGCGCGTCGGCGCAGCGGTGATTCCCGCTGGAAGCGCTGGCCTGGCATTGGCCTCGGCTTCGGCAAACTGGCCTGCCGTGCCGCCCCAGAAAGAAAACCCTACGCCGAACACAAGCCCGATGGCAACGAGAAGCGACAAAAGCAGGGTACGCTGCGACGACATAGGTTTTTCCTGTGCTAGGTTTGTTGTGTATGAAGCGTAAAACGTGAAGCGTAAACGTGAAAATTAGATGTTCACGTTTCACGTTTTACGTTTCATTGTAGCCTTATGGTTAAAGCACGACGACCGCCGTCAGCACCAGCATCAGGCCGATGGCGAGGTGGGGCAGCGCCGGGCCGATGCTGCGGAGCGAAAGCGAGCCGCTGCGGGCCGTTTGAAGCTGCACGGGCCGCCCACGCCAGTAGGTGGTGATTTCGCCCCGGCTGCGGCCACGCCAGCGCTGCCAGCCCTGCACCAGCAGATAGACGCCGCCGACCAGGGCCAGCAGTGGCAGCAGCACCCCCAGGCGTGGCCCAAACCAGAGCAGCGCCACAAGACCCGCCACACCAATCCATGGGAGCATATCATCATTCATGCGTCGCATGATAACCTCTTTTTTATGTATGCACAACTGTTGAGTAGTACCGTTGTATATAGCATACACGAACTGGCTGAGAAATGTTCGAGAATCAGGCTAAAGGATGATGAGAGGAGGGGACGTAAATGTGAAACGTACTGCGTAAAATGTACTGCGTAAAACGTGGGGTGTACTGCGTAAGTCAAGTGCTGAGTGCTGCGTAATCTGCAATCTGCAATCCTTCGGCTGCACTCAGGACAGGCCTGCAATCTGCAATTCCCTTGCGCTTCTACGTCCCTTCGACAAGCCCTTCGACAAGCTCAGGGGAGCCTCAGGGCAGGCTCTGCGTTTCTGCCGGGGGCGGGCAGCGGGCAGCCGTCATGATAATGCACCCGCCCGTGGCGCATAACCATGCACCACGGGCGGCTGTGTTGGGGGCTATAGGCGGCGCACAGCGTAGAGCTGGCTTACGCCGAGATCGGCTGTGGTGCTTGCCCTGTTGGCGATGATGAGCGGCAGGTAGATGTTTTGCTGCGGCGGTGGGTCGTCGTCGAGAATGGTCACGGTGAGGCTAGTAGCCACCCCGCCTGGGCCGTTGAGTTGCACCTCTATCGTTTCATTCGGCTCATCGGTGGTGTCGTTGAGAATTGGCAAGCTGAAGCTGAGCGGTACCGCAGTTGAGGTGAGTACCAGCGTGTTGCTGATCGGGGCGTAGTCACTGCTGGCCGTTGCCGTGCCGCCAGTTGTCGCGTAGCTCACAATCAGTGGGGCAGCGCCTTGCAGCGTAACCGTCAGGGTTATAGCACCGCTCGCCTCTGAAACACTCGGCGCACTGGCCGATAACGACGCGCTGAAGGGCGCAGTCCATGTCACCATCCCAGCAGCCGAAGTGACACCAAAGGCACCAAGGCCAACCGCCGTGCCATTCGCTAGATTGACCTGGTAGAGGCGGGGTGTGCCGTCAACCGTCAGGGCCGCAAAGCTTGAACCAGTCGCCGCCGTGTTGCTGGTATTGGTAGACGTGCCGGGTGGGGTGTCAAACCCGCTAACCGCGCTAAAGTCCAGTGGCGCACTCCCAAGGGTCACATTTAGTGCATTGATTTGGGTGCCACTGTTGGGCGGCGACTGGATAAACAGCTGGTTGCTCGCAGCATCAAGGGTGTATTGGGTTGTGACGGTGGTGCCGTTGTAGTTGTTGGTGTAGGTTGTTGCATCTACACCCGTGCTGCCCGATGGGAGGCCATTCACCGGCGCGTCGGGGTTCACGCCCGCTGGTGGGCTGCTCGTCTGGTTGAGGTTGCCATCAATGGCTGCGCCGGTGTTCGGGTTCAGCCGGAAGTTGAGTCCGCTGGCCGTCACCACGCGCAACCGATCAACCGTCGGATTAAAGTCTATGCCGTACCCGGTCGTGAGTGGGTCGGGCAGATCAACCGGGTTGCCCCCTTCATCTACATAGGCAATACTACCGGCTACGCCAACAGGCGTTAACGCCCCACTTTGCGGGTCAAGCAGGTAGAGCGTAGCGGTATTGGCGGTGGCGTTGACGCCCAGCGCGTAGGTCTGGCCAGTGGCAGGGCGATAATCAATACTGGCCACAGTTTCGCCAGCGGTCAGGCCTGCCAGAGCTACGGTGGCCGTCGTTCCTGGCGCACTGATGCGGAAGCGGGCGATCTGATTGTTGGTAGGCCCGGTTAGCACCATGCCCGCTGGGGTTGGTGCCCAAAGGGCCAGGCCCTGAATCGGTGCGCTCCCAAGTGCCCCGAGGCCAGTTGCTGCGCCAGTAGCCAGGTTTATGCGGTACAGACGCGCTGTTCCGTCAACGGTCAAGACAGCATAACCGTTGCCAGTGACCGGCTGATTGCTGCTGGCGGCGTTCACGCCTGGCGGAATGTCGAAGCCCGTGACGGCGGTGAAGTCGAGTGGCGCACCACCAAGCGTCACCCCCAACGCAGCTATTTGCGTCCCACTATTGGGCAGGGACTGGATAAACAACTGGTTCGAGGCGGCATCGAGCGTGTACTGCGTGGTGACCGTCACCGATGGTTCGTTGTTGGTGTAGGCAGTGGCATCAACCGAGGTCGTTCCGCCATTAATCAGGCCGTCGGGGTTCAGGCCAGACACTGAACCAGCTGCCCCACCGAGATCACCATCAATAAAGGCTCCGCTGTTCGGGTTGATACGAAAATTTTGGCCACTGCTGTTCACAATACGCAACCGATCAACGGTCGGATTAAAATCCATGCCAAACTGGGTGGTCGCATCAACGCCGATACGAATAGGGTTGCCACTGCTATCAACAAAAGCGCCAGTGGTGCCAACTGGTGCAGCAACGCCTGAAATTGGCGCAATGTGAAGCAGTTGCACGGTGCCAGCAACCGCGTCATAGC
>JALONX010000727.1 GCA_025454695.1 Chloroflexaceae bacterium | reverse complement strand
GGGCTGGTACGGTGCTGCTCGATGCCGATAGCGAACCGCAGCGCGATTACGCTGTGCTGGTGGAAGGCAATCGCATTGCCGCCGTGGGGCCACGGGCCGAGCTAGCCGCCCGCTTCCCCCAGGCCGAGCAGGTGGGCGACGCCAACATGCTGCTGCTGCCCGCCTTCGTCAACGCCCACGACCACGGGCGGGCCATTGGCACCGCTCAGTTTGGTGTCGCCGACGACCTGCTGGAAATCTGGTTGATGGGCCTGGGCGTGCAGCCCGCCCTCGACCCCTACCTTGCTGCCGCCTACGACGGGCTGCGCCTGCTGCAAAGCGGCGTGACCACGGTGGCCCACAGCCACAACCCGCGCTCCTGGGAAACCATGGCCGCTGAGTGCGAGCCGACGTTGCGCGGCTACCGTGATGTAGGCATCCGGGTGGCCTTTCACCCGCCGCTGGTTGATCAGAATCTGCTGGTCTACGCCGACCACGAGCGTTTTCTGGCCGGGTTGCCGCCGGGCCTGCGCGACACAGCCCAGGCGATGATGCAGCCCCCGCCCCTGAGTCGGGACGACTATCTGGCCCTGTGCGCCGACCTCTACCGCCAGCACCACGATGCCGAAGGGCACATGGTGCATATCCAGATCAGCCCGGCGGGCGGCCAGTGGTGCAGCGATGAGTTAATCCTGGCCTCGGTGGAGTTCGCCCGCCAGCACCAGACCCGCGTGCAGATGCACATGCTGGAAACGCGCTACCAGGCCATGTACGCCGAGCGGCGCTGGGGCAAAAGCTTCATCCGCCACCTGGATGAGATTGGTACACTTGGCCCCACCCTAACCCTGGCCCACATGGTCTGGGTTGGCGTGGATGATCTGGCGCTGCTGGCGGAGCGGGGCGTTGGCATTGCCCACAACCCCAGCAGCAACCTGCGCCTGCGCAGCGGCATTGCGCCCCTGGCCGAGATGGCCCGCAACTGCTTGCACCTGGGTATCGGGTTGGATGGCCACGGGCTGGACGATGACCAGGACTACCTGCGGGAATTGCGACTGGCCTGGACGCTGGCCAATCGCCCCGGTGCCGACGAGCCGATGGTCTATGCCAGAGACATTCTGCACATGGGCACGCGGGGCGGCGCAGAAATTACCTTGCCCGGCGCACCGCTGGGCAAACTGGCCGAGGGCTGGCTGGCGGATCTTCAGATTGTAGATTGTAGATTGCAGATTGCAGATTGGTTTTGTTCGTCTTCTGAACAAGCACCAATCGCTAGTCCCCAATCTCTAATCTCGGCGCTTTTGCGCCGGGCGTCGCGCCGCGATGTGCGCCATGTGATGTGCAATGGGCGCTGGGTGGTGCGCGACGGCGTTTCAGCAACGCTGGATGAGGCGGCGATTGTGGCCGGGCTACGCGAGTGCATCGCCGGGCAAGACCCGGCAGCGCTGCGTGAGTCGGCCCTGCGGAGCCAGGCTCTGGCTCCCTACATCCGGCGTTTTTATGCCGCGTGGGAGGAGACCAGGGGTTAAGGGTTAAGGGTTAAGGGTTAATGCAATGCTTTCAATGAAAATAACCCTTAACCCCTAACCCCTAACCCTTACTGAACGGTTGGAGTGACGAATGACGAATGCCGAAGGACGAAAGGAGTACCCTTAGTCTGCCGTCTGTCGTCTGTCGTCTTTCTTTATATTTTTTATCTAGAAAGAGGCAGAAAATGACGACTCTGGAACGTGACCTGGTGGGCTGGCTGCGCGACACGACGCCGCAGCGGGTGATTGGCGAGACGGTGCAGCTGTTGCGGGAAGGTGTGCCGGAGGATGATCTGTGGGCGGCGGGGGCGCTGGCCGCATGCCGCTACCTCAACTGCCAGGCCCGCAACCTGCTCGGCTTCGTTTCGCATGCGATGATCGGCTGTGAAGATGCCCGCCAGTTGGCTGCTGGCCAACCTCAGCGCACCCGCCAGTTGCTGCTCATTCAGGCGCTCTACCAGGTGGTGTGCGACCGCCACGACCCCTGTTTTGCCCCGTTTGAGCTGCTGCCCTTCTGGCCTCACCACGAGAAGACCGTGGCAGAAAATCTGCAACTCTTCCGCAGCGACGTGCGCTTTGGCGAATACATGCGGGTTGACCACCGCTTTGTTGGCCTGGCCGAAACGCTATCCCGCGAGGAGCTGATTGACCTGCTGCTGGACGTGGGGCTTGAAGGCATGGTGACGGACGACCACACGCTGATCTCCCCTTTTCTCTGTTTGGGCATGATTGATCTCGTCGGTTGGGAGCGGGGTTTCGATATGTTGCGCTGGTGTGTGCGCTACAGTGCCAGCTTCCCCCGCGACTTCGGGCCGTATGATCGGGCGACGGCGCTGCTCAAACAATATGGCCTGGAAAACGGTGCGCCGGGCGAAAGCGCCGACAGCGGCACCTGCACCGACGAGGTGTTGCGCCTGCGGGCGGCATTTCTCGCCGCTGAACCGGCCCGGCGGCCCGAACTGGTGGCCCGCGCCCTGGCCGAGGGCACGGCACCGCAGAGCATTCTGGCCGCCGCCTCGCTGGCCGTGTGCGACATGTACCTGATGACCGACCCCGTGCCTCACGACGACTACGACGCGGTGAGTCGGGAGGTAGCGCCCATCCATATCGGCACCACCATCAACTGCCTGCGCAGCGTGCTGGCCTGGATGTCGCCGCGCACCCGTGCCCTGGCCACCATTCAGGCCGGTAGCCTGCTAGAGCGGGGGCCGAGCGTGCTGAACGAAGTCTTTGAGTTTGTGCCGTTTGTGCCATCGCGGCCCTACCCCTATGCTGAGGATGTGGAGCCGTTGCAGGGCCTGGAACCAGACCAGTTGCTGGCGACGCTTCAGACTGCGCTCTTCGCCCGCGACCACCGCAAGGCCACGGCGGCAGTGCGCGCCTATGCCGACACGGGGGCCGACGCCGAAGCCTTGATCACGCTGATCACCGACGCGGCCTGTACCGACAACGGTACGCTGCTGCACAACTACAAACATCTCCATGCGATGGTAGATGAGTTTCGGGCATGCAACCACCCCGACCGCTGGAATTTTCTCATCGCCGCCGCCCGCTGGATCAGTTGGTATGCGGGCAAGTGGACGGAGGCGTATGACGAGGCGGTGCGGGAGCTTGGCGATTAGCCAGTAGAGATTGGAGATTGGGGTTCTCCTACGTAATGTGTGGAACGCGAAACGTGAAACGTGAAGCGTAGTGCGTCGTGCGTGAAGCGTGAAACGTGAAACGTGAAGCGTGAAACGTGAAACGTCGTGCGTCGTGCGTGAAGCGTGAAGTGTGAAGCGTCGTGCGTCATGCGTCGTGCGGACTTCAGTCCGCGTGCCGCACCTGGTTGCGGCATGAAGTGTGCGGCGTGTAGCGACGCATGTTGCGTTTCAGGCTGCTGCATGTGGTGTGACGATGAGTTATGAAGTGCATACGTGCAGTTACAGTTTTGACACTACTTTTACAAAGATTAATGCAAAATTACCTCAGAAGGTTCGTGTCCCTCCCTTTGAAAACTTTCAGATGATGTTCTCAGTACGAGTGGATGACTTTAGTAATCTCTAAATCTAGAACGCCTATCCTTTCAAACGAGCTATTTCTGATATCTGTATGTTGAATGGTGTAAATATAGATCACCTGTGTGACAATGGAATAAAAAGCCGGCGGTAAACGAAAATGGTAAAAGCCTGTGGATTTACAGACGATGTGAACTGGCTGCAGTAAGCTAGCTGCAAGAAAATTTTCTGTGCACACGAGATTCACATGAAAACAGTTTAAA
>JALONX010000726.1 GCA_025454695.1 Chloroflexaceae bacterium | reverse complement strand
CCCGTCGGGCGGCTACATCCAGCGTGACAAGGCGGGCCAGGCAACCGGGGTGCTGTTTGAGTCGGCCATGCAGCTGGTGCAACGGGTCATCCCACCGCCAACGCCTGCCGAACGGCTTGATGGTGCGCGGCTGGCGCTGGCCGAGGCGGCGAGCTACGGCATGACCAGTGTTCACATTCCCACGATTATGAGCCAGGACGACGGCGGCCACAACCTCGGCGACCTGAAACTGCTCTATGAGCGGGGCGAACTGACGTTGCGCTGTCTCAGCAGCATTGCCGCCACCGATCTGGATTTTGCGATTGCCCTGGGCATGCGCAGCGGCCTGGGCGACCGCATGTTGCGCATTGGTGGGCTGAAAATTTTTGCCGACGGTGCCCTTGGCTCGCAAACGGCGGAGATGCTGCAACCCTACGAAGGCAGTGCCAGCAAGGGCATGGCCGTGCTGCCGGAAGAGGAGCTGCGGGCGCTAGTGGCGCGGGCCAATGCCAACGGCATCAGCGTGCTGGTGCATGCCATTGGCGACGCGGCGGTGCGCAAAGTGCTGGACGCGATTGAAGCGGCGGGGCGACCGCCACTAGCCATGCTTAACCGGATTGAACATGCGCAAATTGTCTCGCCCCGTGACCTGCACCGCTTCGGCGAGTTGGGCGTGATCGCTTCGATGCAGCCCATTCATGCAACGAGCGATATGGAGATGGCCGACCAGCTGTGGGGCGAGCGTTGTGTAACAGCCTATGCCTGGCGCACGCTGCTGGATGCAGGCGCAACCCTGGCTTTTGGCTCGGACGCGCCGGTGGACTCGTTTAACCCCTGGCACGGGGTGCATGCCGCCGTCACCCGGCAGAAAGCCGATGGCACGCCGCCGGGTGGCTGGCATTCGCAGGAATGCCTGACGGTGGAAGAGGCGCTGCGAGCCTACTGTGTTGGCCCGGCCCTGGCCAGCGGCGAGGCTCACGAAAAGGGCATCCTGGCCCCCGGCATGCTGGCCGATCTGGCCGTGCTCAACGCCGATCCGTTCAAAATTCCGCCCCGTGAACTGCGCGGCGTTATGGCCGACATCACCATGGTGGAAGGGCGGGTGGTGTTTGAAAGATAGAACCGAGAACCAAGAACCGAGAACCAAGAACCGAGAACCGAGAAACAGCGTCCCGCTTCACTATCGTGAGCCTCTGCGCCTCTGTGTCTTTGCGTCTCTGCGTTTCTGGTGTTCAAAAACACTCGTAATTCGTAACTCGTAACTCGTAATTCGCCATGCTTTTTCGTAATCGTCTCTACCTTGGTATGATCAGCGGCCACTTTACGGTAGATTTGTTAAATGGCATGGGCGCGGTGCTGCTGGCGGTGCTGACGGTGCCGTTGGGCCTGTCCAACGCGCAAATCGGCCTGGCGCTGACGCTCTACACCTTCGCCGGGTCACTCTCACAGCCGCTCTGGGGCCTCCTGTCCGACCGGCTGGCGGGGCGCATGGCGTTGCTGGCGGCGCTGGGCATGGGCTGGATGGCAGCGTTTTATGCCGCGCTGGCCCTTGCGCCCAGCTGGGGCGTGCTGCTGCCGTTGTTTCTGCTGGCCTCCCTCGGCAGCGGCCTGTTTCACCCGGTGGGCACGGCCACTGCTGGCAGTGCGGTGCCTGAGCAGGCCGGGCGTGCGACGGCGATCTTCTTCTTCTGTGGACAGATCGGCCTGGCGCTAGGGCCGGTGCTGGCCGGGCTGCTGTTGCGCAGCGTGGGCACAGTGGGCATTCTGCCGCTGGCTGCGCTCACCCTGCTGCCGCTGGGGCTGCTGCTGGCGCAAACCGGAGAACCCAGAAACGCAGAGCCGCAGAGCCGCAGAGCCGCAGCATTTCACACAAATGACGTTGGACTTCCGGCTGCGGTCTCCGGTCTTCGGTCTCCGGTCAAAAAGGTTCGTTTCTCCTCCGTCGCTTTCTGGCTCATCGCCGCCTTTATCATGCTAGTGGCGGTGCGCTCGTCTATTCAGGCGACGTATCAGGCCTTTTTGCCCAAGCTGTTTGCCGACCGTGGCTTCGACCCGGCGGTCTATGGCGTGATTGCGGGGCTGTTTATGGGCGCGGCGGCCTTTGGCAACATCATCACCGGCGACGTGGCCGACCGCTACGGCATGCGGGCCGCCACCGTGTGGCCGCTGTTGTTCAGCGTTCCTGTGGGCCTGCTCTGCCTGCTGGCTCCGTCGCTGCCCTTGATTCTGCTGGGCAGCGCCCTGGCCGGGCTAACCGTGGGTGGCCAGCATAGCGTGCTGGTGGTGCATGCCCAGCGGCTCTTGCCCGCCAAACAGGGTTTCGCCGCCGGACTCATCCTCGGCTTCACCTTCGCCATCGGTGCGGTGGGCACCTGGCTGGTGGGCCACTACGCCGACCGCTATACGCTGCTGTGGATGATGGAGTTGGTGACATGGCTTGGCCTGCCATGTGCCCTGCTCGCGCTCACGCTGCCCGGTCGCCCGCGCCCCGTTGCCGCCCTCGCCAGCGAACCAGCGCCGAGCGCGGATTGAGCGGGCCACAAGAAACGCAGAGGCTCAGAGACGCGGAGGGAAAGAAACGTGATTTGTAATCCGTTATCCGTCATCTGTAGTGCGTAATGCCGCCTTCAGTTTCAATTACGCATTACGCATTATGCATTACGAACCAGGTTCTCGGTTCTTGGTTCTTGGTTCTAGTCTCCGAACTGTCAAGCACTCACGTGCAGCTTCCCCCGCACCTGTTCGCTGTATCTTCCAGCGACGAATTGCTACAATCTGGGAAACGCCAATTGTTGCCCTGGCATCAGCCTGCCTTCATTGCAGGCGACTGGTGGCATTGCTACAATTTGCATACCACCTGAATTGTTGCATCGTTACCCTGGAGGCCCAACATGAACATTACCCTCGCCCATCCCCGCCGCCTGTTGCTGGCTGCGCTCGTGCTTGGTGTGCTGGCCAACCTGCTGTTCTACGGGCAGATGGCCCTTGGTATTTCGATGGTGCTGTTTGTTGGCGCTGGTCTGGCCCTGCTTGGCTTCCTCAGTCTGCGCGAGCAGCGCCCACCGAGCCGGGCAAATCTCTGGCTGGGGGCGGCGGCGCTGCTGTTTGCCGCCTTTGTGGCCCTGCGCGACTCAGCGCTGCTGCTGTTTCTTAACCTCCTGGCCGTGGGTGGCCTGCTCTGGTTGCTGGCGGCAAGCTACCGCAGCCAGTCGCTGGCCAAGCTGACGCTGGTTCAAACGTTGGCAAATCTGCTGGTGGCGTTGCTCGAAATTTGCGTGCGAGCCATTCCGCTTGGGCTAGCGAGCGCAAAGGGGCTGAATATCAAGCAGACGCAGATGGGCCGCTTTGTGCCATTGTTGCGGGGGCTGTTGCTGGCCACGCCGATTGTACTTGTCTTCACGGCGCTGCTGGCCGCTGCCGATAGCGTTTTTTCCAGCTATGTGACCGACCTGTTTCGCTTTGAAATACCCTTCGACACGTCCGATCTTGTAGGCCGCTTCATGTTCACTGGCTTTGTGGCCTGGCTTTGCGCTGGTGGGCTGCTGGCGGCGCTGGATGCCCACATGCCCCGCGAGCCGCGCCCGGCAGAACGGCCCGCCGAAGGTGTGACCCAGCCGCTCACGCCACCCGCCCCGCTGCTGCGGCTCGGCATGGTCGAATCGCTCACCGTGCTGCTGGCGGTTGATCTGCTCTTTTTCGTATTTATGCTGGTGCAGGGGGCCTATTTCTTCGGCGGACTCGACACGCTGCAACGCACCGGCATGACTTATGCCGACTATGCACGGCGGGG
>JALONX010000063.1 GCA_025454695.1 Chloroflexaceae bacterium | reverse complement strand
TGAAGCCATGCTGGCTGGCTTGCAGCAGTTGACCCAGCCCGCCGACCCGGCGGTAGCTGAGATGCCCCGCATGCTGCTGGTGCTGGCCGCTGGTGTCACCGAGCAGCAGGTGGATGTGGCCGCCCTCCAGCGGGTCTTCAGCCAGGCCCGCGCTGCCGAGCGCCCGATAAGCCTGGTGATTGTAGGCTTCGGGAGCGACTTTACGGGGGAATTCAGCAGCCTCCCGGCTAACCCCGACGGGCTGGCTACCCTGGCCCGCGTTTTGGGAGGGCAGTATATCGCCATGGGGAGCGGCCTGCCCGATGTGCGGGCCAAGCAGCGCCTCACCAGCCAGCTAACGGCTCTGCTGCAACAGGGTGAGCAGTTTCAGTTGCAGGGCACGGTGCAGCGGGCACAGGCTGGTGACGGAACGTTAACGGTGGAGGTTGGCCCGCTCCAGGTCAGTCGCCAGGTGATTATACCAACCCGGCCCACCAGCTTTATCGTCGCTGCCGACACCTCCAACCCGGCCCAGGCCCGTTTCTCGATTGCGACACAATTTGAGCAGACGCCCATTCAAACCGTGGAATATGCGCTGAACGGGACAACACTCGAACAGCGCGGCATCAGCGGTCCCAACTTCGACCTGCCGGTGAATACCAGCGCAGCCTGGTTTCAGCAGCGCTACCCGCCCGGTAGCTACCAGCTCAGTGCCACGGCCTTTGATGCGGCTGGGCAACCAATTACAAACAGCACCAACACCGTGAATATCACGATTGCGCCTCCGCCAGTTGGCACGTCAGCATTCGACGTTCTATCTGCCATGTGGCTATTGGCCCTGCTGCTGCTCGGGGTGGTTGGGGTAGGCGGTTGGTTTGCAGTGCAACGGTTTCGTTCTGGGTGAACAGGCTATGAAACACTCGCTCTATATCATTACGGTCAGCCTGCTGCTGCTGACGCTTTCCAGCTGTGGCCCGGTAGCAACTCGCCCCACGCCGACTGCCGCTGTGCTGCCCACGGCTGAACCAACCGCTGTGCCTACCATTGTAGCGCTGCCAGCAGCAACCCTGGTGCCTCTGGCCAAGGTGCCCGCCATGCAGCAGGCTCGTGATTTGATTGAGGCCAACAACCCGGATGACGCTATACGACTGCTCACCCCGTTGCTGGGCAGCCGCCCAAACGAGCCAGAGCTACGGAACCTACTCGCTATAGCTTACTTGAATCAGGGTCGCCGCCTGCTTACCGCCAGCGATGCCCTGCCCCAGCTGGGCCTGGCCCTGGATGCCTTCACCAGTGGCTTGGCTGTGGCCCCCGCCGATGGGCCGGTGCGGGCGGAGTTGGATCGGGAGGTCAACCAGGCCTGGGCGCTCACGCGCATGGTGCAACAGCTGCGCACGTTCGCCGCGCTCCCCGCAGGCACACCTCTTTCTGATGCCCAACGCGAGCAATTGAATGGCCTGCTGACGGAGCTGGAGGAGCTTGCCAGCCAGCCCCAGGCGTTCCCTGGCCTTCCCGCTCTGCGCGTGCAGGCCCTGCTGCTGGCGGCCACCACCGCCCGTGAAGCCAACAATAATGAGCAAGTGCGTGACTACTGCCAGCAAGCCGTGGCCCTGGACGGCGAGAACCAGCAGGCCCGGCGCTGCCTGGCCGAAGCTGAAGCGGCCCTGGCCCCCACCCCGACGCCCGTGCCCACCACGGTGGCGCAGGCACCGGCGCGCCTGCGGGTGCAGCGCCTTAATCAGAATGATGAGCCGGGCTGCATTTCCCTGCAAGTTCGTGGCATCAGCACCGGTGGCTGGCGGCTCGGCATTGATGGATTGCGCCTGTCCGGTGCCTTCGACACGGGCGGCAACGTGCGTATCTGTGGCCTGGGCAATCGCCAGGAGGTGACCGTAACCGTGTTTAACCGAGTCGGAAATGTGGTGCCCGGCGGGGCTGGTGTGCCTGCCCGTGGCGGCGACATTCTGGTGGCGAACTGGCGGTAATGCATTGACGATGGACGATTGTTGGGTTATGCATCAGGCTGTTGAGCATCTTTGTCACCCCGACGTTAGGAGGGGGCTTCAGCGCACGGCAATGCAGATTCCTCCCGGAGCCTGCCCTGAGTACAGCGAAGGGGCGGAATGACAGCGCATAGCATTGGCGACAAAGAGACGTTCGTTGCAGAAAGACCTTTACGCTTCTTTGTGCCTTTGTGCCCCTTCGCCAAGCTCCCTTTGGCAAGCTCAGGGTAGGCAGGGCAGGCTTTTGTGCCTTTGTGAGAGACCTTCAGACCGCTATCTATACCACCAATGACGCACCCTGAATTACCCATATTCATGCACACCACCCCAGCTGACAGGGCGCTGTTCCACCAGCGCGGCGACGCGAATGATGTGCGCCTCGGCGAGGTCGTTCACACCGAGCCAGCGGCGTTTGCCGCCGCCGATGTGATTATTCTCGGCTGCCCGCAAGACGAAGGTGTACGCCGCAATGGTGGTCGGCCTGGTGCGGCACGGGGGCCGGATGAAATTCGGCGCTACCTCTACCGGCTCTCTGTCAACCTGGTGGAGCCGCTTCAGATCTTCGATCTGGGCAATACCCGCATCCAGCCAGCGTTGGAAGCGACTCACGCGCTCCACCAGGCCGTTGTCCAGCAGGTTATCGCCGCTGGCAAGCGTATAATCGTGCTTGGCGGCGGCAACGACATTGCCTACCCCGACTGTGCCGGGCTTGCCGCCGTGACTGGCGCACCGCTGGCGTTCAACATTGACGCCCATTTTGATGTGCGCCTGGCCGCCGAGCGCAATAGCGGCACGCCCTACCGCCAACTGTTGGACGAGGGCATTCTCGCGCCGGAGCAGTTCTACCAACTGGGCAGCCAGCCCTTTGCCAATTCACCCATTTACCGGCGCTACCTGCACGAGCGCGGCGTGGTGGTTCACGACATGGGCATGCTGCGGGCGGCGGGAATCGAGGCGACGCTGCGGGCGATTCTGGCCCAGCAGCATGCGCCTGCCATATTTTGGGGCCTCGACATGGATGTGGTGCGCGTGGCCGACGCACCTGGGGTTAGTGCGCCCAACCCGCTGGGCCTGACGGGTGAGGAGTTCTGCCAGGTCGCTACAATTGCAGGCACAGACTCACGCACGCGCCTGATTGAGATCAGCGAAGTTAACCCGGACTATGACCTTGATGGGCGCACCTGCCGACTGGCGGCGGCGGCAATCTGGCATGCGCTGGCGGCCTGGGCTGCATCATAAGAGAAGGAAAAATACCTATAGCAGTTTGCAGATCGGTTGAGCCAGCACCATGGGATTGTCTCGCATCGCCGTGCTGCTCCAATCTGCAATCTGCAATAGCGCTGCGCGCCGCCCTGCGGGCAACCGCCAATCTGCAATCTGCTAGAGAAACTGCTAAAAGATGTGAAGGATGGGCAAGGTACATGTGCTGCGATTCTTTGTGCCTTTATACCTTTGTGAGCGCTGTTCAGACAGCCTTGTCGCATGAATATGGTGGCCTGTTTGTGGTATCATGCGGTGGCTGTCGTGCAGGTGGGCCAATGGCGGCCTGCCCACCAGAGGAGGTGTCGCAATGGCGCGAACGATCCGTGCCCCCCGTGGGACGCAGCTTAGCTGCCAGAACTGGCAGATTGAAGCCGCGTACCGCATGTTGCAGAATAACCTCGACCCCGATGTTGCTTTTGACCCCGACCATTTGATTGTTTACGGTGGGCGTGGCCGTGCCGCCCGTAACTGGGAGGCCCTCGACGCGATCCTGGTAGCCCTCCAACGCCTGCAGCCGGATGAAACGCTGCTGGTGCAGTCGGGCAAGCCGGTTGCCGTGTTTCGCACCCACACCGATGCGCCACGGGTGCTGCTCGCCAACAGCAACATCGTCCCCGCCTGGGCAACCCAGGAAAACTTCGACCGTTGGGAGCAGGCCGGTTTGACCATGTACGGCCAGATGACCGCTGGCAGCTGGATTTATATCGGCACTCAGGGCATTTTGCAGGGCACCTACGAGACCTTTGGCGCACTGGCCCGCGCTCAGGGCTGGGGTAGCCTGAAGGGCAAACTGGTGCTTTCTGCCGGGCTGGGTGAGATGGGCGGCGCACAACCCCTGGCAATTACCATGAATGAAGGAGTCGCCCTGATCGTCGAAGTTGACCGCTGGCGGGCTGAGCGGCGGCTTGGTTTGCGGCAGCTCGACCGCATCAGCGACGACCTGGAAGAGGCGATGACCTGGGCCGAAGAGTCAGTTCGCCAGGGCTTGCCGCGCTCCATCGGGCTGATTGGCAATGCCGCCGAGGTGTTGCCCGAGATGCATCGGCGCGGCGTCGTCCCCGATGTGGTCACCGACCAGACCGCCGCCCACGACTTGCTCTACGGTTACATTCCGCCTGGTCTCACGCTGCAACAGGCCGCCGAGCTACGCACCTCCGACCCGGACTCATACCGCCAACGGGCGCTGGCGGCGACGGCCAGCCATGTGCAAACGATGCTGAACTGGCAGATTCAGGGCAGTGTGGTCTTCGACTATGGCAACAACCTGCGTCAGCGAGCGCTCGACGCGGGTGTTTCCAACGCCTTCAACTACCCCGGCTTTGTGCCAGCCTACATCCGCCCCCTGTTCTGCGAAGGCAAAGGCCCTTTTCGCTGGGTGGCCCTTTCCGGCGACCCAGGCGACATCTACGCGACCGATGCGGCGGTGCTGCGGCTGTTTCCTGAAGATGCCCACCTGCGCCGCTGGCTGACGATGGCGCGGGAGCATGTGGCTTTTCAAGGGCTACCGGCGCGTATCTGCTGGCTTGGCTACGGCGAACGGGCACGGGCGGGCCTCCTGTTTAATGAGATGGTAGCCCGTGGCGAGCTGCAGGCCCCCATCGTGATTGGCCGCGACCACCTCGACAGCGGCTCGGTGGCCAGCCCCAACCGCGAAACTGAAGCCATGCGCGACGGCTCGGACGCCATTGCCGATTGGCCGCTGCTTAATGCGCTGATCAACGCCGTTGGTGGGGCAACCTGGGTTAGCCTCCATCACGGCGGCGGCGTTGGCATTGGCTACAGCCTGCATGCGGGCCAGGTGATTGTCGCCGATGGGACGCCGGAAGCCGCCCGTCGCCTGGAACGGGTCTTAACCAGCGACCCCGGTATGGGTGTGGTGCGCCACGCCGACGCTGGCTATCCTGAAGCAATCGCCTTTGCGCGCCAGCACGGCATCAGCATACCAATGTTGCCGGAATAGCGCAGCGCCCGCCTCGCATCGGTACGGTGAACTATGCAGGTTGACCTTATCATTCATAGCGCCCAGCAGCTTGTGACATGCGCCAGCCCGGCGGGGCCAAAGCGCGGTGCGGCAATGGCTGATGTTGGCCCGATCGCCAACGGGGCCGTGGCCGTGCGCGATGGCCGGATCGTTGCGGTGGGGCCGAGCGCAGCGCTTTGCCAGCACTATGTGGCAGGCACGCTGGTTGACGCAGCGGGGATGGTTGTCTGTCCTGGCTTTGTGGATTGCCACACCCATGTGGTCTATGCCGGTGACCGGGTGACCGAGTTTGAACAGCGCATTCAGGGTGCGAGCTACCTGGAGATTATGGACGCTGGTGGGGGCATCGTTTCGACCATGGCGGCCACCAGGGCTTCTGCGCCAGAGCAACTCATCGCCGAGAGCCGGGCGCGGCTCGACCGCATGCTGCGCCTGGGTACGACCACGGTTGAGGCCAAAACGGGCTATGGTCTGAGTCTCGAAAGTGAACTGAAGCAACTGGCGGCGATTGCGCCCCTTGACCAGAATCACCCGATTGAGCTGGTGCCGACTTTTCTTGGTGCCCACGCCGTGCCGCCAGAGTTCAGCGGCCAACCCGACGCCTATGTAGACCTGGTGGTGCGTGAGATGCTGCCCGCAGCGGCTGCATGGTATCGCAGTTCCCACTTTGCGCAGCGGGGCGTGCCGTTTTTTGTAGATGTTTTCTGTGAGCGCGGCGCGTTTGATGTGAGCCAGTCGCGGCGGGTGCTGGAAGCCGGGCGGGCGCTGGGCCTGCCGCTGAAGGCCCATGTGGACGAATTTAGCGCCCTGGGCGGCCTGGCGCTGGCACTGGAGCTTGGCGCAACCTCCGTTGATCATCTAGATGTGACGACGGCGGAGGGCATCGCTCAACTCGCCGCGTCGAACGCCATCGCCGTCGTGATTCCAGCGGTAAATTTTAACCTCGGCAGTGGTCATTTTGCCGACGCCCGCGCGATGGTGGATGCAGGCGCAGCCCTCGCCCTCACCACCGACATCAACCCTGGCTCTGCGCCATGTCCCTCGCTGCCGCTGGTGATGGCGATTGCCTGCCGCTACCAGCGCCTGCTGCCCGCCGAGGCGCTCAACGCCGTGACCATCAATGCCGCCCACGCCCTTGGCCTGGGGCAGCGCCTCGGTTCGTTGGAAGTGGGCAAGCAGGCCGACATGCTGCTGGTGCAGGCTCCAGACTATCGTCATCTCGCTTATCAATTTGGCGACAACCTGGTTGCCCAGGTGATAAAAAATGGCCAGATGGTTGAACAGATTGCAGATTGGTAGATTGCAGACCTGTCGTGAGCTTGACGAAGGATTGCAGATGAAACCAGCATTGTCGTGCGATAACGTTTTATGGTGCGAGATCAACTAAGCCGAAGGGCCGCAAAGGAAGCGTATATGAGCATATCTCATCGTTCATTGCTCATCGTTGATCGTTTCTATCGGTTTCTGGTTCGGTATTCCTGGTGCATTTCCATGCAATCTTTCCAGGCTCGTTGATGGTGCAAACGGCGTGATGATGCGTATTCAGACAATCGTCCATCGTCTATCGTCAATGAACTCGGTACATCGCTATGCCTGACACAATTCTGCTGGATGGCGCAAGCCTGACCTTTGAACAGGTCGTTGCCGTTGCCTATAGTCCCCCAGGCCACCCCCGCGTTGCCCTCAGCGACACGGCGGTGCGCAATGTGAGCCGTTCCGCAGCGGCGGTGCAGCGGCTGGTGGCTCAGGGCACAGTCGCCTATGGCATCACCACCGGCTTTGGCGCATTCAAAGATCGCCTCATTCCGCCTGACCAGGTCGAACAGCTTCAGCGCAATATCCTGATGAGCCATGCGGTTGGCGTGGGCGCGCCGTTGGAAACGCCGGTGGTGCGGGCAACCATGCTGATACGGGCCAACACGCTGGCCCGTGGCTATTCCGGCATCCGCCTGGAGACCTTGCAACTGCTGCTCGACCTGCTCAATGCAGGGGTGCATCCGATTGTGCCGGAAAAAGGCTCGCTTGGCGCCAGCGGCGACCTGGCCCCCCTGGCCCATATGAGTCTGCCGCTGATTGGCGCGGGCGAGGCCGAATACCGGGGCGAGCGCCTGACTGGTGACGAAGCCATGCGCCGGGCCGGGTTGCGCCCGGTGACACTGGTGGCCAAAGAAGGGCTGGCGCTGACCAATGGCACAGCCTTGATGTGCGCCCTTGGCGTCCTGGTTACGGTGCGGGCCGAACGGCTCAGCCAGACCGCCGACATCGCCGGGTGCCTCAGCCTGGAGGCGCTCAACGGCACCACCCTCGCCTTCGACGAACGTATCCACCGCCTGCGGCCCTTCCCGCGCCAGCAGGCCTGCGCCGCCTACGTGCGGGCATTGCTTGAGGGCAGCCAGTTCACGCGGAGCGCTGATTCGACCAACGTCCAGGATGCCTACACCTTGCGCTGCATCCCGCAGGTGCATGGGGCCGCCCGCGATGCCATTGCTTATGCCCGCTGGGTGTTTGAGATTGAGTTAAACGCCGTGACCGACAACCCGTTGCTGTTGCCCGACGAGGCGAGCGGCGAGGTACAGGTGCTATCTGGCGGCAATTTTCACGGCGAGCCGCTGGCCATTGCCCTTGACTACCTGGGGATAGCGATCACCGAACTTGGCAACATCTCCGAGCGGCGGATTATGCGTCTGGTTGATGAGGATTCCAACCAGAAGGTGTTGCCCGCCTTTCTCACGCGCCACGGCGGGCTAAACTCGGGCTTTATGATTTTGCAATACACCGCCGCCGCGCTGGCAACGGAAAACAAAGTGCTGGCCCACCCGGCGAGTGTGGATACCATTCCAACCTCGGCCAATGTCGAGGATCACGTCAGCATGGGTTGGACGGCGGCGCTTAAGACCAGGGCGATCACCGATCATGTCGAACGTATTCTGGCGATTGAGTTGATGGCCGCCGCCCAGGGCATTGACTTTCGCCGCCAACGTGGTGAGGCGGACGGGGAACAGATGCATCTGGGGCGTGGCACCCAACCAGTGTACCGCTGCATCCGCCAGCAGGTGCCCTTTATTGACACTGACACCGTGCTGTATCCCTATGTGGAGCGTATGCGCAGCCTTGTGGCCAGCGGGGCCATCGTCAGCGCGGTGGAGAGCGCTAATCGGGTTCAGCACGGAAGCGCGTAAGCGGGGATATTATGCATTCCAGTGGGCGGTGCGATAGGGGAACAAGGCACACCGTTGTGAATATTCAGGTTCTCCATGACCAGCCGAATACGCGCTGCATGAGGGACATGCACCTCGCCCAGATCCTTCAAGCTATGGGCGAAGTTCAACGTTCCTCTTCGATTAATCAATACGGGTGGAATCGGAACCTTTGGGCCGTGGGTGGGCGGGCTGGGCTGAACACGGGCGACCGGGAGATGCCACCTACGCCTGATCGCAATCAGGCGCAGCCCGAAACAGAGCATCGCACCAACAATTGACATCGTGGCGGGTGGAAGGCGCAGCAAGCTACCGATCACCACCGCTTCCGCTCCTACCAGGGCGGCGACGGCGTAGAGTTCGGCCCGCAAGACGTTGGGAACCTGGGCCACGAGTACATCGCGCATCATGCCCCCGCCAACCCCGGTGAGCACGCCGAGCAGCACCGCTGCTACCGGGCTGAGACCAAAAGCGAGGGCCTTGTTCGCGCCGGTGACCGCAAAGAGAGCCAGCCCGGCGGCGTCGAAGACCAGCACCGGGCTGCGGAGCCGGTTCAGCAGCGTTGGCCACACAAACACCAGCAGCCCCGCAAGCAACGAGACGGCCATGTAGCGCCAGTCGCTCAGCGCCGCGACCGGCACGGCCCCAATCATTACATCGCGCGTGATGCCCCCAACATTGGCCGCCACGAAGGAGAGTACCAGCACCCCGAAGAGATCGAGCCGATGTTTGACCCCGGCTGCCGCTCCACTTAGCGCAAACACGAAGGTGCCGACCAGGTCAAGCGTAAGAAGGAATGTGTTCACCTGCATGATGCGCTTTGATCGTTTCAGGGTAAAGCTGCTACAACGTGTGCCCTGCCAATGCTCCAATCACCAGCGCGGCAACCCCAGTTGCAAGCGTAGCAGGGAGGACGGACTCACCGCGCCGATGGTGCTTCGTTCCTGGCTCTAGCGTTACGACCCCAGCCCGCCAGCGCTGCCCTATTATACGTGATGGCAGGCGAGGCCCATGCCGACCCGCGTTGTTCGTGCGCCTCAGCGGTGGTTCCAGCCCGTAGTATAACTGGCGATTTGCAGATGAGGTGAGCCATCACGTGAAGCTTTGTCGCATCACAATGCTGACGCAATCTGCATTCTGCAATCCGCAATCTGCTATAGGGCCTCAGCCAGCGCCTGCTCTGCTGTAAGCGCCCGCCCTGCCGCCCACGCTGCCGCCTAATTGGCTGCCGTGAGCTGTGCCTGTGCAGCAGCCAGCATGGCCGTATTCGTCTGCTGGAATTCAGGCCAGCGGTGGCCATCGGTCATTTCGAGCAGTGCCTCGGCTGCGCCCCACAAACGGGCGGCACGCACTGGCTGCTTGTTTGCAGCGGCGAGCCCCGCCAGTTCTTCCAGGCCCGCAGCAATTAATAGCACGAGTGGCGTTTCTCGCAGTAGCACCAGACCCTCACGGTAGCATGTCTCGGCGCTGTGCAGGTCGCCCTGCTCGAAGCGCGTGTGCCCAAGCGCAAACAGCGTGCGAACGACGCCGAGTGGTATGTGCTGCTCCTTGAGATTCACGAGGGCCGCGTGCAGCCCATGCGCAGCCTCCGCCAGACGGCCTTGCGCTAGCTTGGAGTTGATCCACTTTCATAGACACCGCGTGCTGCGGTATACTCGTCATAAAAGGAACATGACCAATGCGGACACGGACTCCCTATCCCGAGGATTTCAAACGGGAAGCTCTAACCTGGTGACGGAACAGGACATGAGTTGCAGCCAGGTGGCGCGTAGTGTTGATCCGATTTCAGGGATACCTCACGACACGGTATGCTGTCTGCGCAGGAGGTACCTTCTGCAATCACGCACACCCTCCCTGATGGAATTCCGCTTTGCACGCATACAAACCTTGACTTGCAGCGTGCCGCCGCTGCGGCCATTGATCAGCGGTTTCATACAACTGACGATCAACTGAACCGTAGATGGTTGTATTTTGGTTGTATTTCTAATCACCAACACCACAAGGCCCACCACGGCAAAAACCGGGTGGGCCTTGTGGTGTGTTTCGGTCTGGTGCCAAGAGCCGGACTTGAACCGGCGACCCTCGCATTTTCAGTGCGATGCTCTACCAACTGAGCTATCTTGGCAAACAACACGAACCGCACAGTTGCCCTGCAATTATAGCCAGCATAGGCACTCCTGTCAAACGCACTTGATTACGTGTAATCCAAGGCCATACTGCCCTGGCCACAAAGTTGTGCCGTGAGTCCTTCTGCTGGTGTCCCAAACATACCGTTATACGAGTTACATGCTTGCGAGCGTAGTGCAAGTTCTGGATGGGCACAGTCCATTCTCAACCTGTACCGTGTACCTCACCGCATTGTGATAATAGGGCCTCAACCCTGATAACAATCGTGTCATACATCTAGACAAGGCGCTATTCGCGTGATACAGTATTTCAACTCCTAAGATGGATAGTGAACAATCATGGCTATAACCATGGGGTTGTATCCACCATGTGAGTGCAGTAAATTGTACTCTCCTTACCGCGTGTTAAGGTAGTTATTATGGCTGAACAAGGATCACAGAATCAATCTGGCCAACCTGCTGTGGTTGTGATCCATCCAAGCGCCCATGTTGCGGCATCAGCGCGCATTGGTTCGGGCACGAGGGTCTGGCACTGGGCACATGTACGCGAAGATGTAAATATAGGCGAAGAGTGTATTGTTGGTAAAGGATGTTATATTGATGTGGGTGTAACGATTGGAGATAGAGTAAAAATCCAGAATAATGTTTCCGTGTTTCACGGTGTCACCATTGAAGATGGTGTTTTTGTTGGCCCACATGTCTGTTTTACCAACGACAAAGTTCCACGTGCGATTAACTCCGATGGCAGTTTGAAGCTCGCCACTGATTGGCAGGTAACACCAACAATCGTGCAGTACGGGGCGTCTCTCGGCGCAGGGGCAGTGGTGGTGTGCGGGGTGACGATTGGGCGTTTTGCCATGGTCGCGGCTGGGGCAGTGGTCACACGGGATGTGCCAGCCTATGGTTTAGTGGTAGGTAACCCCGCTCGTCTGCTAGATTACGTTTGCTCTTGTGGGCAGCGTTTGTATATTGAAGGAAAACAGAGCCACGACCAACAGGTGCAATGCTCAGCCTGTGGCTTACAGCTGACGCTAGCGGCTACTTCTCAGTGATGATGTATGCTCTTGCTAGGATATTGAGTAAGCGGCGGGAGGGTGTTCAACCGACACGAATTGTTCAGGAAGCTAGTTCTGGTGCGAGGGCCGGTAGCAGGATGAAGTACGTCTGCCTCAGATGTTGGTTCATGGTCAGGTTGCTGGTAGGTGCTGTTGCTGGCCGTGTAACTTCAGCTCTATCGTTATTTGTGGTGAGTAACGAAATAAAGTTTTGTGTAGATGTTTAATAGTTCTTGTTAGGCTATCTGTATCTATGGGTTGTATCTTGAATAGAAGAATGTAATATAACGTATTATTCATTTTCAGGGCTGATTCTTCAAATAACCTTTGCGAGTTGTTATATGATTTTAATAAATATTTGATTGACGTTATGTTCCGATTGTGCTATCATCATTATTGTAGAAATTATGAAAGTGAATAATCATTACCACGCGGTCATAAATATGGTGTGTTCCTAGTACCTCACTGGTGGTGATGGTTGCACTTTGGTGTGTTCTATCTGCATCATTTTCCTTTTGTTCACGCTTCCAAGCCGAGGCACTCTGTCAGGTCTAGTTGTGGCGTCATTTAGCAGGTGGCGTCGCTATGGCCTGCTTTTCTGACTTGTGAACAAGAGCGATACTGGTCTGCGGATGTTTGTGTCACCTGTTTGCGGCTATATGCTGCTGTGTTGTTGCTGCCTTTGCATGAGGAGGATAAGCACACTTTTTATGTTCATCTGGCTTGGTTGGGGCGGGAGAACCGGCAAGACAGAAATGACAGTATCGGAGGGGCTATGAATATTCTTATTGTGAGTCGTGACATTATTACGAACAAGATGACGCGTTACCTGCTTGAGGAGGTAGGGTATAAGGTTCAGGAATGCGTCAATGCCAAAGATGCGCTTGATTATTTGAACGAAAGTCGGACTGACCTGGTGCTGCTTGACCACCAGGGCAGTGAGTTTGATGGCTTTGAATTATGCCGGATGATTCGGGCGCGGTATCACCTTCCATTGATGTTTGTTGCCGAAGCGGGCACCGTGCAAGATCGTATTACAGGACTCAAGATTGGCGCTGATGACTATCTTCCCAAACCGTTTAACCCTGGTGAGCTGCTTGCTCGGATCGAAGCAGTGATGCGACGCTACAGCGATGAGTTTTCGACCGCACATTTGTCATATCAGCCCCTTTCCGTTGGGCAGATCCACCTTGACCCTGTTAGTCGTCAGGTTTTGATCCGGGATCGCGAGCGCGAGAACCTGACTGAACGAGAATTTCAACTGCTCTACTACCTCATGCAGAATGCACGCTGCATCCTGAGTACGAGACAACTACTGCAGAAAATTTGGGGCTTTGAATATGATGTAGACAGCAATCTGGTGCCCGTCTATATCGGTCGCCTTCGTCGCAAGATTGAGTCTGACCCGTTGAAGCCAAGCCATATCATTCGAGTACGTGACCTGGGTTACTCGTTCCGCCCGTAGCCTCGCTCAACGTTCATGCACCGGGAAACAATACTGTGGTTCCCGGTGTTTTTGTTTGTGCCTGGTGTGTGCAAACAGTTGCGCAAACAGTTGCGGCGTTTACAGGTGTTAAGGTACCAAGAGTTATGTGTGGTGGCTTCAATCGTGCGAGGTGTGGAGGGCCTACGCCTTTCCTACACCCTCACTGCGTGACTCCTGTTGAGGTACACGAGGTACGCGGTCGTGAACAGGCGTTTGGGTCGCCAAGGGCGCGAACGCACGCGAAACGCGCGAACGACCGCAGTCGTTCATGGTGTTCGCGCGTGTTCGTGGGTTTCGTGTTCCAAAGCCTGCTCACCGCGTAACTCCTGTTAAGGTACACGAGTTATACGGTGAAGGTTTGGGAGCGGCTTTACTGTCTCTCAGTGTACTTTGTGTCCGCACAGGCGTTGTTGCCATCACTCCCTGTTATACTATGCGCCCTGTGGCTGGTAGACGGGCATGCCTACTGTCCGTGCAGCCAGTTCCAGGGTGTGCCGTTCGGGCTGGTTGCCAGCGGCCATCAGCTGCTGAGCCAGCGCCAGCGCCTCCAGGGCATC